>CAVZNE010000089.1:0-3240 GCA_963776445.1 Terriglobales bacterium | reverse complement strand
TCCCCTGATTCAACCCCAACCGCATCGATCTCCAGAAGCCTCTCATCATCCTCATGAGCATGGCCGGCCTGCTGGTGATGTTGTGCGCCATCAACGTGGCCACGCTGATGCTGCTGCGCGCAGCGGGCCGCGCGCGGGAAATGTCAATGCGCTATGCGTTGGGCGCCAGCCGCAGCCGCATCGTCTCTCAGTTATTGGTCGAGGGCGGCCTGCTCGGCTTGGCTGGCGCCGCCGCAGGCCTTGCTCTTGCGCCCGCAGTGGCTCAGACTCTGGTGCGCATGATGACCAAAGCCGACCCCGGCTCCGAGCCTTACTCGGCCACCGTCGATGCGCGCGTGCTGCTGTTCACGCTCGGTATTTCGCTCCTCGTAAGCCTTCTGTTCAGCGCCGCTCCGGTGCTCCACTTCCTGCGCCCCGATCTGGCCCAGGCGCTGCGTCAAAATACGGGCACGGCCTCGAAGAACTCGCAGCGCTTCCGCAAACTGGCCGTGGGTGCGCAAATCGCGCTCAGCGTCATGCTGCTGGGCGGGGCGGGCCTGTTTGTGCGCACGCTCGACAATCTTCGCCACCAGCCTGTCGGCTTCGATACCGGGCATCTCGCCACTTTTTCTCTCGATCCGACCAATTCCGGTTACGGTGGGGACCGCACCGCACAAATCATGTCCAATGTTCTTGGCGCCCTCGAAGGCATTCCGGGCATGGCGTCCGTCGCGGCCACGACCGATCCCGAACTCTCCGGCGATTCCAACACCACTGGCTTTACTGTGCAGGGCTACAAGCCGAGCGAGGAAGAGAATATGGGCTTTGAATCTCCGTGGGTAACGCCCGGCTACTTTGCCACGTTGAAGCAGCCCTTGCTGGCAGGCCGCGAATTCACATCCGCGGACGGCCTTGGCGCGCCCAAGGTGGCCATCGTCAATCTTGCTTTTGCCAAGCGCTTTTACGGTTCGCCGCAAAACGCGCTCGGCCGCATTGTCGGCGATGGAGATACACCCGACATCATTACGATTGTGGGCGTCGTAGGCGAGAGCAAACACACCGATCTTCGCACGGTGCTCGGTCCGGCGGTCTACAGGTCTTACTTCCAGCAGAAACATTTGGGAGGCGGGCAAATCTACCTGCGCACCGCGCAGCCGCCTGCGACGGTCGAGCCAGCCATTCGCCAGACCATCCATCAACTCGATTCCACGCTGGTGGTCGATGGCTTGCGCACCATGGAAGCGCAGGTTGACCGCAGCGCCGCGGACGAGCGCGCTCTGGCCATTCTTGCCATCGGCTTTTCCGCGCTGGCCATGCTGCTGGCGGCTGTGGGCCTCTACGGAGTGCTGGCCTACTCCATCGGGCAGCGCACCCGCGAAATCGGCGTGCGCCTGGCTCTGGGCGCGCAGCGCTCCAACGTCGTTGTGCTGGTGGTGCGCGAGATGGTTCTGATTGCGGCCATCGCCACGGCGCTTGCCATTCCTACTACCATCGCGCTGGCACGGCTGTTCCGCAGCCAGCTTTACGGCGTCACGTTTGCCGATCCAATCACCCTGGCCGCAGCGGTGGCGTTGACCGCCATGATGGTCGTGCTGGCGGCGGCCCTGCCCGCGCGCCGCGCTGCGACCGTCGAACCCATGCAGGCGTTGAGAATTGAATAACATCAGCCGGATCCAGACCTCGAGATCGGAGTAATTTCATGATCGAACTGAAACATGTAGAGCGTAGTTACAAGACCGGACCCACCGAAACCTGGGTGCTGCGCCGCATCGGGCTCACCATCAAGGAAGGCGAGTTCGTCACCGTGATGGGCCCGTCCGGGGCAGGGAAGTCGTCGCTGCTGAATGTGCTGGCGCTGCTCGACGACGGCTGGCTGGGCGAGTACTGGTTCGGCGAAACGCCGGTCCACACGCTCAACCGCAAGCAGCGCGCCGACCTGGCTCGTGAGCGCATCGGCATGGTCTTCCAGAGCTACCATCTGCTCGACGATCTCACTGTCGCGGAGAATATCGACCTGCCGCTCAGTTACAAAAACCTGCCCGTCAAAGAGCGGCAGGCCATGGTGGCCGACATCCTCGACCGCTTCCAGATTGTGGCCAAGAAGGATCTTTATCCCTCGCAGCTTTCCGGCGGGCAGCAGCAGTTGGTGGGCATTGCGCGCGCGGTGGTGCATGCGCCCGCGCTTCTCTTGGCCGACGAACCCACCGGCAACCTGCACTCCACGCAGGCCCGCGAAATCATGGATCTGTTTTGCGAACTCAACCGCCAGGGCACGACCATCGTCCAGGTCACTCATTCCGAAGAGAACGCGCACTACGGCAAGCGCATCCTCGAACTGCGCGACGGATGGCTCACGCGCGATGAGATTCTGCCGGCAAAGACAACGGAGGTTGGTGCCCAGTGAAGCGCATTCAAGCGATCGTCGCAATCTTTCTGTTGCAAATGAACATGGCTCTGGCTATGGATCCTGCGCCTCTAGCGTCCGCGGCGGTTTCTGTGCAAACGCCCGCCGTCGCGCCGGCGGCGCAAAGCAACGTGCCATTTCAACAGTTGCTGCGTCCTTCGCGCAATCCCATCAACGCCTATCGCGGAACCACCGTGCCGCCGCCCAGCATGGCCAACTCCGCGCGGCTCAGCTCGCTGGTGCGCGACGGAAAAATCTATCTCTCGCTGCGCGACGCCATCGACCTGGCGCTTGAAAACAATCTCGACATGGTGATTGCGCGCTACAACCTGCCCATTGCGCAGACTGACATTCAGCGCACCAAGGCCGGCGGGCAGGTGCGCGGTGTGAACACCGGCGTGGTATCGGGCACGCCCGGCGGCGGCGGGGGCGGCATCGGTTCCAGCGGAAGCGGCGCCGGAGCCGGCGGCACGACAAGCGGCGCGGGCGGCGCAGGCGCTGGCGCCTCGGGCATCGTCTCCTCCACGCTGGGTACTGGAACAACGGTCTCCAACTACGACCCCAACCTCTTCAGCAATACGTGTACCTCGTTCAGTTAGTGCTGCCGCACCCATCGGCGGCGTAGTTTACTCGCTCGCCGTCCGCCCCGGCGCGTATCTCAACCCCGGCGACCTGGTGACCAACATCGGTCTGATGGACCGCCTGCGCGTGCGCGTCTATATCGACGAGCCGGAGCTCGGCCGCGTGGCGCTCGGCCAACCGGTCACCATCACCTGGCAGGCGCTGCCCGACAAGCAATGGACGGGCACGGTGGAGAAGAAGCCCACCGCGATCGAGACGCTCGGCTCGCGGCAGGT
>CAVZNE010000088.1:0-3615 GCA_963776445.1 Terriglobales bacterium | reverse complement strand
CAATGGTGATTTCCATCGCCTGCTCGTCCGAAACCTGGCGCAGAATGGCCGGAATGGTGGCCTTGCCGGCCTGTTGCGAGGCCAGCCAGCGGCGCTCGCCGGCGATCAACTGGAAGCGGCCATTGGCCTGCGGACGCACCAGAATCGGCTGCACGACGCCGTTGGCGGCGATGGAGGCGGCCAGCTCGGCCAGCTGATCCTCATTCACGTGCGTGCGGGTCTGAAAAGGATTGGGATCGATCTGGTCGAGTGGAATTTCGCGGGGCTTTCCGCCTTCATTTTCGGCGGCGGCGGGAGCAGAAGCCTGCACGCGCGGCAGCAGAGAGTCCAGCCCCTTGCCCAGGGCGCGTCGTTTTGTCTCAATGGGAGCAACAGTCATGGTTCAAAGTCCTTTATCCCGGCGATTGCCGCCGGGGCTTTCTTGAATTGAGGTCTTGCTGGGGTGCAGGCTGCGCGTGCGGCGGCTTGCAAGGGGAACAGCAATCAGGAATAGGGCCAGAAACGGATCTTGGTATCGCGCACAACCGGCGGATTGGCCTTGCGTTCCTTGGCGCGCGGGCTTTCGATCTGGTTGCGCGCCAGAAACTCGCCGGCCAACTCAAAGTAGGCCTCGGTTCCCCGGGAGCGGGCATCGTACAGCGCCACCGGCTTGCCGTAGCTGGGTGCCTCCGCCAGGCGCACATTGCGCGGAATCACGGTCTTGAAGAGGCGATCCTTGAAATACTCGCGCAGGGTCTCGGTCACCTGCTGGGCCAGGTTGGTGCGGTCGTCGTACATGGTCAGCAGGACGCCCTCGATGGTGAGGGTGGGATTGAAGGCCGCGCGAACCCGTTCAAGGGTAGAAACCAGCTCGGAGATGCCCTCCAGGGCGAAGTACTCGGCCTGCATGGGCACGATCAGGGTATTGGCGGCGGCCAGAACATTGAGGGTGAGCAGATCGAGGGCCGGCGGGCAATCCAGAATCACAAGATCGTAGTTGCCCTGGACAGGTTCCAGCGCGAGGCGCAGACGCAGGGCGCGGTCGGCGGCAGAGGCCAGCTCGATATTGGCGCCGGTCAGGTTCTTGGAGCCGGGCAGAAGAGACAGTAGTGCGATCTCGGTGGGCAGAATGACCTGCGCAGCCGGGGAGTCGCCCATCAATACGTCATAGATGGAATGGCGGTTATCGTCGCGCTGAAGGCCGAGACCCGAAGAGGCGTTCGCTTGTGGATCGCAGTCGACCAGGAGGATTTTGAGGCCTTCGAGGGCCAGACAGGCCGCCAGGTTGATTGCTGTGGTTGTTTTGCCAACTCCGCCTTTTTGGTTGACGACGCCGAGTATCTTGCCCATGGGTTTCAAGAGTAAAGGGAAGCCCTGTCTATGGGTAGGCAATTGCGCTGTGGAGAACGGGGCCAACCTGTGGAAAGCGTCCCGGGCCGCGGAGGCAAGGAAGCAAGGAAAGGCTTGAGGGGTAAGGGGTTCCGTGGGTGCGCGGCGAAGAGAGGAATGAAGGCTCAAAAAGGGGCCAACGGTGGAAAACTTTCGGATTGAGCGGCAAGAAAAGCGGTCATTTTTGAGCAGTTTGAGTATGGTTCCAGATTGGGACTACGCCCGATTTGGGCCAGAGCGTCCATTGTTCCACGTGGAACATTTCCCTTTTCGGCACCGCTTCCCAAATTGTTCCACGTGGAACAATCGACTGCTTGTCACTCGCCCTACCCCAAAATCCTCCGCGCTCCCCGCTCCCCCTTACCGGAGAGGTACAATTTTCCTCGATTCAAACTCCGGCCCACCTCTGCAACCGAAAGGACTCCCATGGATATCCCTAATGCTTTCATCGGCAAATCCGCTCAACCCACGAGTGACGAAGTCACTGCTGCACTTGGCTCGGCCGCCGCTGTCTGGAAGGAATTCCTGGATTGGCTGGCCGAGGAGAAAGGCATTGCCGAGCAGGAGTGGAACTCCACATCCCCCAAGTACGGATGGGCCCTGCGCATGAAGCTCAAGAAGAGGAACATCGTCTACCTCTCTCCGTGCGCTGGGTGCTTCCGGGTGGCATTCGTCCTGGGAGACAAGGCGATGGCGTCCGCCCGCGAGAGCAAACTCTCCAAAGTTGTCATGAAAGCGCTCGACGAAGCGCCCCACTACGCCGAAGGAACTGGGATTCGCTTGATGGTCCATGAGAGCAAAGACCTGGCTCCCATCCGCATCCTCGCCGCCGTCAAGCTGGCGAACTGATCTTTCGCTGCCCCTGCGCAACAATCCGGTCGTCGCCACCCGGCAGCCCAACCGGCGTGCTCCAGGTGAAATCCGTCCCTGCCGCCGTCTTCACTCCTGCAAGTTCGCTGGTCGTGGTCATCGGCGCCAACCAGCCTCCGGGCGCAACCAGTAGGCTCGCTGCGGAAACCGCCTCATGCATCCGATCCACCGCGCGCAACGTTACACACTCAAAATGAGTGGCAAGCAGCTCCGCTCTCTGGCTATGCACCTTGGCGGAGAGCCCCAGTACCCGGACCGCCTCCTGTAGAAACGCCGCCTTCTTGCCTTGCGACTCCGCCAGCGTTACGGCAATCTCCGGCCGGCACAGCGCAATGGGAATCCCGGGGAAGCCGCCGCCAGAACCAAAATCCAGCAGCGTCGAGACACCGGCCGGCAACGCCCTTGCACAGGCAATCGACTCCACAAAATGACGGGTGAGAATCCCCTCCTCGTCCCGAATGGCCGTCAGGTTCACGCGGGCATTCCAGCGAACCAGCAACGCAAGATACGCGGCAAATTGAGCAGCCAGCGCAGTATCCAGCCCAGGCAATCCCGCAGCTTCCAAAAGCGAGTTCAACCGCAAGCCGGCGTTGGTACCAGCCTCGCTCATGCCCGCGACCCGGCCGCAACAACATGCTTCGGCTCCCAGGCCACAGCCGCCTTCACAAAGGCCGCAAAGATCGCTCTCGAAAAGGGGCTCACGCTATAGGTCCGCTCCGGATGCCACTGCACCCCCACCACAAAATGCTCACGAGAGTTCAGTTCCACCCCCTCAATCACTCCATCCTCGGGAGAGATCGCGCTCACCAACAGATTGTCGCCGGCCTCGCGAATGGCCTGATGATGGCTGGAGTTGACGTGGACCTCGTGCGAATCCCCCGGCGGCAGAAGGCTTGCCAGCCTGGGAGCTTCCGCAACGCGAACCGGATGTGCGGCAATCACCTCGCGACCGGGCCGGTGATTGACCCCGGTCTTCAAATCCTGAATCAGCGACCCGTTCCGCCACACATTCAGCGTCTGCGCGCCATGGCAGATGGCAAGAATCGGCTTCTGCAAACTGAAGGCATCCTGCAGCAGCAACTCGTCCACGGCCGCTCGCGCGGGATCGGCCTCGCTGCACTCGGGAATTGGATCTTCGCCATATCTTTGCGGGTCGATATCGTAGCGGCTCCCCGGCAGCAGGATTCCCTGCACGCTGGCCAGCAGTCTGGCCACGCGATCCTGCCGCTCATGCAAAGGCACAATCACCGCCGTTGCACCCGCGGCATGAAGGGCAAAAAGGTAAGCAGGCAGCGACCGCTGATTGTAGGCCGTGTCGCCGCTGGTAGGTTCGGGAATGGCGATGTGGATGGACATAGAAGCACAGTGTACTCACAG
>CAVZNE010000087.1:0-3500 GCA_963776445.1 Terriglobales bacterium | reverse complement strand
GTTTATGTCGCGTACGCTTTGGTTCAGTCTGGTATTTGCTGCTGACGTTATCCGGCTCGTTCCAAAGATTCCACGCGAAGACACGCTGATCCGTTGCGAAAGCGCCGACAACGCCCTTGACGAAAGCTTCCAACCGCGGCGCCTGCGCAGGATCCGCAAGGCCGGTTGTTCCGGGCGACTGCAGCCAGCGCGAATTATGGACGCCGGGGACTGGAGGATCTTGAGGACCGAGCTTGGGGTAGGAATCGCCACAGGAGTCGAAGAGAACAAAGATTGGGCGTATGTGATGCTTCTGCGCAATGCTGAGAAACGCATCCATGCGTTTTACAAAGCCCTGCTGGTCCTGCGCCAACAACCTGGGATACACGGCCAGTTATCTGCCCAAGCCGGTGGTCGGCGTCAATGGCAGCGGCATGCACACCAACGTCTCCATCACGCAGGGCAAAACCAACCTGTTCTGGGACGAAAGCGGCGAGGAGCAGCTCTCCCAGTTTGGCTGGAGCTTCCTGGACCGCATCCTCACCCGTGCCCTCGACCTGTGCCTGATCTTCAACTCCAGCGTGAACGCCTATCGCCGCCTCGACCCGCACTTCGAAGCCCCCAACCAGATTCGCGCTTCGGCCACCGATCGCGGCGCCATGGTCCGTGTGCCCATCGGCAACAAGCGCTCCATGCGCACCGAGGTCCGCGCCGTTGCGCCAGACGCCAACCCCTACCTGACGCTCTATTCGATCTTCCGCACCGGCATTGACGGGGATATTTCCACCGTCGACGGCCTGCGCGGCGGCGGCCGTTTCCTGCCCGACAACATCCAGGACGCCATCGCGGACTTCCAGGAGTCGCCGTGGATTGCGGAGATTCTCGGTTCCGACGTGCAGAGCCGCTATGCCGACCTGAAGCAGGCCGTGGCCAATCGCTCGCCCCGCGAACTCGGCTCCATCGTCAAGACCTCCGAGGTGCAGTTCCACCACGCGGTCTACAACCAGTCGCTGTGGAGCAAGTTCTAGTCCAAGGCGTCTGAATCAGTCAGCTAAAGCACAAGGGCGGCGTGGCCACACTGGCTTCGCCGCCCTTGCTGCGTCTGCGTCGAACCACCAAATCGCGACCCGCCCAAAGCAGAGTTAGCCGGCGGCTCTGCAGCGTTTTTCCATCTCCTCATGGCTCCCTTATATCTCGCCTGCTAAACCTAGAGAACAGGGCTTGGCGGATGCGTTTTCCCTGATGCCGCCGGCTCTGAATCTGCTGTCAGGAAAGCTCGCGGTCCCTCATGAGCGCTGGACCCACAGTGGAATCCAAAGTGGAGTTGGAGAGGCTCTTCGGAGACTATCCGCTCGACCGCGCCTTCGACGAAATGCGCGAGGCCGGCGGGGCAGTGCGTCCGCATTACCGGGCGCTGGCCGAAACCCTGGCACGGCTTCCGCAGGAGGAACTCGCGCGGCGCAAGCAGTCTGCCGACCTCTCGTTCCTCAATCAGGGCATCACCTTCACCGTCTACGGCCGCGACGAAGGCACCGAGCGCATCTTTCCCTACGACCTGCTGCCGCGGTTGATTTCCGCGCAGGAGTGGGACCGTATCGAGCGCGGGCTCACGCAGCGCATCACCGCGCTCAACCTCTTCCTGCGCGACATCTACTTCGAGGCCAAAATCCTCAGCGACCGCGTGGTGCCCTGCGAACTGGTCTACAGTTGCAAGCACTATCGCCGCCAGATGCGGGGCCTTGAGGTGCCGCGCAACGTGTATATCTCCGTGGTCGGCTCCGACCTGCTGCGGCTCAACACCGGCGAGTTTGTGGTGCTCGAAGACAACCTGCGCGTGCCCTCCGGCGTCAGCTACATGCTTACCAACCGTCAGGTCATGAAGCGGACCTTTCCGCAGCTCTTTCAAAGCTACGGCGTGCGCCCCATCGATCACTATCCGCAACTGCTGCTGGCCACGCTGCGCTCGCTGGCCCCGGAAGGCCGTCCCGAACCGAACATCGTGCTGCTCACGCCGGGCGTGTTCAACTCCGCGTACTTCGAGCACACGTATCTGGCGCGGCAAATGGGCATCGATCTGGTCGAAGGCCGCGACCTGGTCACCCACGACAACATCGTTTACATGCGCACCACCGACGGCCTCAAGCGTGTGGACGTCATCTATCGCCGCGTGGACGACGACTTCAGCGATCCGCTCATCTTTCGCGCCGATTCCTCGCTGGGCTGCGCGGGGCTGTTCAATGCCTATCGCGCCGGCAACGTGACGGTGACCAATGCCTTCGGCACCGGACTGGCCGACGACAAGGCGCTCTACGCTTATGTGCCGCGCATCATTCGCTACTACTTGAACGAGGATCCCATCCTGCCCAACGTGGAAACCTTCCTGTTGACCGAGGAAAAGGAACGGAAGCATGTGCTGGCCAACCTCGACAAGCTGGTGGTCAAGGCGGTGGGCGAAAGCGGCGGCTACGGCATGCTGATTGGCCCGCACTCCACGGCCGAGCAGCGCGAGCAGTTCACCCGCCTGATTGAAGCCAATCCGCGCAACTACATCGCTCAGCCCACGCTCGATTTCTCCCGCGCTCCCTGCATGATCGGCAATCATCTGGAGCCGCGCCATGTGGATCTGCGGCCCTACATCCTTTTCGGTGACAAGGTGAACATCGTGCCCGGCGGCCTCACCCGCGTGGCTCTGGAAAAAGGCTCGCTGGTCGTCAACTCCTCGCAGGGCGGCGGCAGCAAAGACACATGGGTCCTGCAGCAGTAGCGCATTTTGAAGGGTACGGACTGGCACGTCAGGGCTTTACAGGTTGCGGAAAAACTCTGTTTGCTCCTGAAAAACACAAGTTTTGTAACAGGGCACGACTTGAGTCGTGCCGTAAACGCTGCAATTTGACATGGCCTTTAGGCCCTGAGGCATGCGTTTTTAGCTCGGTCATAAAACACGGTTTTTAGGGAGACGACAATGTTATCGCGCGTGGCCGACAGCCTCTACTGGATGAGCCGCTACCTGGAGCGGGCGGAGAACACCGTGCGCCAGTTGGACGTCACCATGAGCCTCATGCTCGACACCAGCGATACCAGCGAAGAAGCCCGCTGGCTGCGCCTGATCGCGTCTCTGGGCAAGCCGCCCGGCATGGAGTGGGGTGGCGATTTGGAGACCATGGCCCATCGCCTGATCTTTGACAACCTTAACCACGCCGCAGTCACGTTTTGCGTGAACGGAGCGCGCGAAAATGCGCGCCAGGTGCGCGAAGAAATCTCCAGCGAGCAATGGCAGCGCCTCAACCGCCTCTTTCACCAGATTCACGAGCCCCAGGCGCAACTCCTGTTCCTTTCCAACATGAACGACCTGCTGTCCTCGATCACCGATGGCATCCATCTGTTCAAGGGCGTCAGCGATACGACCATGATCCACGGCCAGGGATGGCAGTTTATCCGCCTGGGCCGTTACCTGGAGCGGGCCTACGCCACGGCCACACTGCTTGAGGTTTATCAGCCCGAACTGTTCCAGTTGGCCGGGG
>CAVZNE010000086.1:0-5052 GCA_963776445.1 Terriglobales bacterium | reverse complement strand
TGACCATCATTTCAGCGACGGGATGAGTCTCATCGCTGTTGCGGAAGACGGCATAGTGCTCGTTGACGGAGTAGGAGGCGATGCCGTCGATCCGGGATTGCACGGAGGCGTCGATCTGGCGAATGATCGCTTGCTGGTCGAGCTGCTGGGCGGGAAGGGAGAGGGGGCCGAGGCAAAGCAGCGAAAAGGCAGCCAGGGCGCTCATGTGCAGCGTGTGCGGGGGACAAACAGGCATGGAATCCCTTCCACAAAAAATAGATGCAATCCTAATCGATTAGGATCTCCATCTCAAAGGCAGACTATGCACTACAGCTCACGGGCGCGTTCGACGGCGCGGAAGACGGCCTGGGCTTTGTTGAGCGACTCCTGGTACTCGAGTTCGGGAACGGAGTCGGCGACGATGCCTGCGCCGGACTGGACGTAGCCCTTGCCTTCGGTGGCCATCATGGAGCGGATGGCGATGCAGGAGTCGAGGTTGCCGGAGAAGTCGGCGTAGAGCACAGCGCCGCCGTAGGTACCGCGGCGGGCCGGTTCCAACTCTTCAAGAATCTCCATGGCGCGGACCTTGGGAGCGCCGGAGAGGGTTCCGGCAGGGAAGCAGGCGCGCAGGGCATCGACGGCGGTCAGCTTGCGCTTGAGACGGCCAGAGATGGAGCTTACGATGTGCATGACGTGGGAGTAGCGCTCGATAAACATGAGGCGATCGACCTTGACGGAGCCGAACTCGCTGACCCTGCCGACGTCGTTGCGGCCCAGGTCCACCAGCATCACATGCTCGGAGCGCTCTTTCTCGTCTTTGAGCATATCGTCGGCGAGGGCCTGGTCTTCCACCTCGTTTGCGCCGCGCGGGCGGGTGCCGGCGATGGGGCGGTACTCGACTTGGCCCTGATGGACGCGCACCAGCAGTTCCGGCGAGGAGCCGGCCAGTTCAATGGTCTCCGGCCGTTTTGACTTTTTGGGGGATTTCGCGGGCTTGCTCGGCTGCGCACCCAGCGGCCCCTCGGGGGTGCAGCGCAGGAAGAAGAGGTAGGGGCTGGGGTTGACGGTGCGCAGAGCGCGGTAGACCTGGAAGGTGTCGACCTGCGGCTCGACGTCCAGGCGCTGGGAGAGGACGGCCTGGAAGATGTCTCCGGCGACAATGTACTGCTTGATGCGTTCGACGCCGGCCAGGAACTGCTTTTTGGGGGTGCGGTGGGTGACTTTGAGCTTGCTGCGGGTTGGCGAAACGGGAAGCTTGGGCAGCGGCTGGGCGAGGCGCTTTTCCAGCTTGTCGAGGCGCCCGACGGCCTTTTCGTAGGCGGTGGCCGGGTTGCCGCGGGTTACGTCGGCGGTGACCACCAGCCAAATTTCCTTGCGGACATGGTCGAAGGCCAGGACCTCGTCAAAAAAGAGCAGGCAGGCGTCGGGGACGCCGAGTTCGTCCTTGGCCAACTGGGGCAGGCGCTCGATCTGGCGGACCACATCGTAGGAGAAAAAGCCCACGGCTCCGGCGGTGAAGGGAGGCAAGCCCGGCAGACGGGCCGGCTTGTGGCCGCTGAGAGCGCGGCGCAGCACGGCGAAGATGTCGTCTTCGATCTCGACGACCTTCTTGCTTTCGGTAATGGTGATGTCGCGCCCGCGGGAGACGATGCGCTTGTAGGGGGTGAGGCCGATGAAGGTGTAGCGGCCCACCTGCTCGCCGCCCTCCACTGACTCCAGCAGGACACACTCGCGCTCCGGCCAGGCGGCGCGCAGGAAGGCGGAGACCGGGGTTTCCAGGTCGGCGATCAGGGTGCGGCAGACGGGGACGAGAGTGTGATCTTTGGCGAGGGCCAGGAATTCTTTGCGGCTGGGCTGGACGGGATGGGCAGAAGTCTTCACAAACCCAGTGTAATCGGGCGGGAGGGCGGAGAAGGAGTTTAAAGAGTCCATAAATAGTGTTGCGGAGCGGGATTTGTGCCTGCCCACCATAACCGCAAAAACAAGAGCCCGGCGAGGATGGGGCACCTGGATATGTGTAGCAAGGAACGGAGTTGCGCGATTCTTATACGTTCTTATGGAGCCGGCCCGATACTGGAGGGGCGGCCCTGGTTGGGAAGGGGTTTTCAACTCTGGTACCGGGCGGCTTGACGGCGCTGGCTGGCGGGCCTAGACTCACTGGGGTTTGGGCTAGCGGGGTGGACACCGCAGCCCGAACCGGCCGGCAGAGAAGAATGCGTGCCGGACAGGGGATGCTCCGTCAAGACGGAGTCTTCCTGCTTGCGTCGATGAATGGCGGATGGGCACGCGGAGGGAAGGAGTTCCGGGGGCCAGGGCGCCAGGCGGCAGGCAAAACTGAATTGGAGAAATGTATGTCGACGTTGAATCCGGCAGTAACGTTGGACCAAGAAATCAACCCCTGGGAAGCACAAAGTGCGCGATTTGAATTTGCGGCGCGGAAGCTGAACCTAGACCCAGGTTTGTGGAAGGTGCTCAGCTCGCCGGCGCGCGAGATCATCGTGCACTTTCCGGTCAGCATGGATGACGGACGGATCGAGATGTTCACCGGCTTTCGGGTGCAGCACTCGATCGCCCGCGGCCCGGCGAAGGGCGGCATCCGCTATGCGCCGACCGTGAATCTGGACGAAGTGCGCGCACTGGCCAGCTGGATGACCTGGAAGTGCGCGGTGGTGAATATCCCCTTTGGGGGCGCCAAGGGCGGCGTGATCTGCGATCCGAAGGCGATGAGCAAGGGCGAACTGGAGCGCATGACCCGGCGGTACACATCGGAGATCATTGATTTCATCGGACCGGAGAAGGACGTACCCGCGCCGGACGTGAACACCAACGAGCAGACCATGGCCTGGGTGATGGATACCTACTCGATGCACGTGGGGCACACGGTAACCAGCGTCGTCACCGGCAAGCCGGTGAACATCGGCGGCTCGCGCGGACGCACGGAAGCGACGGGACGCGGCGTGACGGTGGTATGCGGGGAGAGCATGCGCTACCTGAACATGCCCATCGAAGGCTGCCGTGTAGTGATTCAGGGATTCGGCAACGTGGGCTCGAATGCCGCGCGTCTGATGATGGAGCAGGGCTACAAGATTGTGGGCATCGCCGAGAAGGAAGGCGGATTGTCGAACTCCAACGGCATCGACATTCACCAACTGAACGAGTACAAGCAGCGCAACGGGACGACGCTGGGCTTCAACGGCGCCGAGGCCATGCCCAGCGAGGAACTGATTATTTCCGACTGCGACATTCTCATTCCCGCGGCCACGGAGAATGTGATCACCAGCCGCAATGCCGACAAGATCAAGGCGCGGATCGTGGTGGAAGGGGCCAACGGCCCGACCACGGCGGTGGCGGATGAGATTCTTGCGGAGAAGCGGATTTTCGTTGTGCCCGATATCCTGGCCAATGCCGGTGGCGTGACGGCCAGCTATTTCGAGTGGGTTCAGGACCGGCAGGGGTACTTCTGGAAAGAAGCAGTGGTCAACGAGCAACTGGAGACCATTCTGCGCGACAGTTTTGACGATGTGGTGCGCTATGCCGAGGCCCACAACGTGAACAATCGCATTGCCGCGTACATGCTGGCGATTGACCGGGTGGCATACACCATCAAGCAGCGCGGCATCTACGCCTGAGGCCTCGGCCAGGGCATTTCTTCAGTTGAGTAAAAACACAGCGGGATGGGGAAAGAGCCCATCCCGCTGTTGTTTGCAGGCGAGGCGGAGGGGAAGGGAAGGCGCGGGGCCGACTTCCGGTGCAATAATAGATCAGAGACGAAGAGAGACGAAGGACTTTTGTCCTGGTGACACGCAACAGCCATGAATCTGCCTAATTCCATCACGATGAGCCGGATCGTCATGATTCCGCTGCTGCTATGGATTCTGTCACCGCATTTTCCGTGGCAAGGGCACGGCGCGCAGGAGATTTCCGCGGCGGTGCTATTTATCCTGGCGTCGATTACCGACGGCCTGGACGGGTACCTGGCGCGCAAGCGCAAGCAGATCACCACGATGGGGATGCTGCTGGACCCGATTGCGGACAAGATCATGGTGACCGCAGCGCTGATCGCCCTGGTGGGATATTGCCCGCAGATCGTGAAGGTATGGATCGCCGTGGTGCTGATCGGCCGCGAGTTTCTGGTTTCCGGATTGCGCTCGATCGCCTCGACCGAGGGCTTTACGATTCAGGCCAGCGATCTGGGCAAGCTGAAGACGTTCATCCAGATATTTGCAGTGGTTTCAGTGATTTTTGCCCATCACTGGGATCAATGGCAGTTTGGCATACTGATCGTTCCGGTGCGGTGGATCGCTATTGCCGCCATTTACTTCGCGGTTCTGGTTTCAAGCATCTCGGCCATCGATTATTTTGTGGGTTTCTGGAAGCAGATTGACCACGCCTCAAAGGATCGCCGCAAGTCCTTTGTGCTGACCCGGCGCAAGAGCGCGAACACGCCGTAGAAACAAGGACGCAGATAGAACCAGAAAGCCCCGGCCATGGCCGGGGCTTTCTGGTTTGTGCTGAATGCGGAAGTCCTAGGCCAAAACCGCGGCGACGCTGGGCGCGCGATCGACGATCGCTATTCGACCGCATGGGTTTCGGATCCGTCTAAAAAGGCGTGGCTCGAAATCGACCTCGGCGAAGTCGCGGCACTTGGCGGGCTCGAAGTCTATTGGGGCAATGGCGCGGCGACGCGCTACCGCTTTCAATCCTCGCTCGACGGAGAGGCGTGGGCGCCGCTTTGCGGCACGCATCACGGCGAGGGCGGACAGGACGTCTTCGCCTTTCCGCGCGTCGAAGCGCGGTTCTTGCGCTGGAGCTGCGGCGCAACAGAAGCCGCGCGGCGGCTGGAGATTGTCGAGATCAACCTTTATGGCCCCACCGACGCCGCGCGTGTGCTGGAGGAGGGACGCGTTGCGGCGCTCGGCCATGCGCCGACCGAGCTTCCCGTCGGGGAGAGCATCACGGTCGACTTCGGCCGCGAGCGCTTTCCGCTCGGCGCCTTGATCGAATGGGGCGCGCGCTTCGGCGTCGTTTTTTCCGTGCATCTCTCTGATAACGGCCAGACGTTCCGCGAGGTCG
>CAVZNE010000085.1:0-10183 GCA_963776445.1 Terriglobales bacterium | reverse complement strand
CAGCCCAGCAGCGTCTCCGCGTCCTTGTCGGTATTGGCGCGGCCGGTGCGGTAAGGCGCTTCGGCATGGATGGCGACGCCGCGCAGAAAGATTGGTTTGCCATTGAGAAGGATCTGGGTTCCGCGCGTCTCGACGGTGCGGAAGCCGATCAGGTCTTCAATTACATCCTGTCCCGCGCGCAGTTGGACCTTATAAAGCTTGGGTGAATCGGGAGACCAGCGCTCGAGGCCTTCGACTTTCATACGAAAGACAAACCGCCCAGCCTTGTCGGCTTCGGCCATCGTCTTCGCTTTTAACTCGGGAATTTCGATTTCTACGTTTGCGCCGGATTGCGCGCCTTCCACATGCACCCAGCCTTCGACGACATTGTTTTCGGTGCGGCTGAGATGCACATCGTACTGATCGATGAAAGCCTCGGGAACCTGGATGAGCGAGACCGTGCGCGTGAGCCCGCCATAGTTCCACCAATCGGTTTCCAGCGTGGGCACGCCGTCTTCGTGACGGGTATTATCGACGGCGGCCACTACAAAGTTTGCGCCCGCATGCACGGCCGCCGTAATGTCGCAGTTGAAGCTGGTGAATCCGCCCTCGTGCTCGCAGACCTTTTGCCCGTTGACCCAGAACCAGGAGCGATAGTTGGCCGCGCCTATGTGGAGAAAGGCGCGCGTGTGGTCTTTGGGCTGGTACGTGAAGTCGCGCTGGTACCAGACTGGGCCTTCATAGTAGAGCAGCGATTCACGCTGCGTGTTCCAATCGGACGGCACCTTCAGCGTAGGCGCTTTGGCATAGTCGTACTCAGTGGGAAACGCGTCGCCGGGCTGGGCTTTGCGATTGAGGAACCAGCCGTTCTTCTTCTCTTCGTGATGAAAGCTGAAGAGGCCGGAGAAGTACGGATCGACAATGGATGCCCATTGGCCATTGAGCGAGGTCGCCGGGCGCATGTCCGCGCCGGTGATGACAATGGGCGCAGGCGTTGCCCAGGCGGCAGCAGAGAGCAGCGCGAGGGCTACCATGGCGATTGTGGCGAGCTTGAGAGCAGCACGGAGTGAGTAAAGGCGGATCAACAGATGCTTCATTCCAGACCTCGTCAATGTGCGATAGGAGCAGGGATTGGATAGGAGCTGAGTGTATTTCTGCCAATGCTTCCGGCCCCGTGTTCGGACTTGCAATTATATCCCTGGAATCGCCTGCCGGTATATCCTTCCGCGGCCTCCTAATTCCGTAAATACAGAAAGGGGACAGACCGAGCGGCCTGTCCCCTTGTGATGCGATCTGTTGATCACTTGTTGTCTGCTACATGCCCAGATACTCCACATGCACATAAGTGCCGAGGCGCACGTTATAGGCCAGGTACCAGCCGATGTGGTCCGGATCCGGATAGATCACGATGTCGTCCGAGTCCCACAGCCAACCGTCGCAGTAGCCAATGTCATAAGGCGCCACGTCCCAATACCAATTGTTGAACCAGAAGCGGCCGGGGCCACCACCACCCAAATGCCACACATGGCCGCGGCCAAAGCCGCCAGTGAACTGGCCATGCGCAAAGGGATGGTCGATATGATAGTTCGCGTCTCCGCGGCCCGTGTCGTGGCCAACCCAGGTTTTGCCATCCACGTGGGGCGCGTTGGGATGGCCTGCCTTGTCGCTGAAGTTACGCGCGGGCCCGACCGGGCGCGGGGTTCCTTTGAAGGCCGAAGGGCCGTGTGCGGGGATCGCCTGGTGCGCCTGCGCGCCGCCGCCCGACGGGCGAGAACCGCCTGCTTCATGCTGGGCAAACGCCGGCACCGCAAGTACGAGCAGTGTGGCAAGAGCAAGATGCATTGATTTCATTGTTTCCTCCCGTGTCTTCCCGGTTGGAGCGATGCTGCATTGCGTCCGTTCCCGGATAAGTCATCCTCAATACAATAGATGCAACCCGGAAGCTTGCTGCTAGTTGCGTTTTCGAGAATTCTTCGAGCGAAATGAAGCTTCTATTGCGATATATCCAAAAAAGGAAAGGGTACGAGCCAAAGCCCGTACCCTTTTTGATGTAAGCAGGAAGTAGATGGTTGTTAGGCGCCCACGGCTGCCGGCGTGCGACGCCAGGCATAGAGCGGGAAGTGGTCGGCCAGCTCCTTTACTTCGCAGCGAATCTTTTCCAGAGCCGCGTCGTCGTTGCGCTGCGCCAAAGCCTTGGCGATCCAGGCAGCGATCAGCCGCATCTCCGGCTCCTTCATGCCGCGGGTGGTTAAAGCCGGGGTGCCGACGCGAATGCCGGAAGCCTTGAGCGGAGGGTTGGCATCGTAGGGGATGGTGTTCTTGTTGACCGTGATGCCGGCCTTGCCCAAGGCGAGTTCAGCCTCGGAACCAAGAATGCCCTGCGCGAAGACGTCGACCAGAATGAGGTGATTGTCGGTGCCGCCGGAGACGAGGCGGAAGCCGGCTTCCTGCAGTCCCAGAGCAAGCGCCTGGGCGTTGGCCACGATCTGCGCGGCATAGGTGCGGAACTCGGGCCGCAGAGCCTCGCCAAAAGCGACGGCCTTGGCGGCAACGATGTGCACCAGCGGACCGCCCTGCTGACCGGGGAAGACGGCGCGGTCAACCACGGCCGCCAGATCTTTTCCGCACAAAATGAGACCAGAGCGCGGGCCACGCAGCGTTTTGTGGGTGGTGGTGGTGGTGATGTGCGCGTGAGGCACGGGCGAGGGATGCGCGCCGCCCGCCACCAGGCCGGCGATGTGCGCCATGTCGAAGATGTACACCGCACCGACCTTGTCGGCGATGGCGCGCATGCGGGCAAAATCCCACAGGCGGGGATAGGCGCTGCCGCCGCCGATGATGGCCTTGGGTTTTTCGCGCTCGGCAAGGTCTTCGAGCTCGTCGTAGTCGATCAGCTCGGTGTCGCGGCGGACGTGGTAAAACGTGGGCCGGTAGAGCTTGCCGCTGAAGCTGAGCTTGTGCCCGTGGGTCAGGTGGCCGCCGTGAGCCAGGTCGAGGCCGAGAATGGTGTCGCCGACTTGCAGAACCGCGGCATAGGCCGAGGCGTTGGCCTGGGAGCCGGAGTGGGGCTGCACATTGGCGTGCTCGGAGCCGAAGATCTGCTTGGCGCGGTCGCGGGCCAGGTTCTCAACCACGTCGGTGAACTCGCAGCCGCCGTAGTAGCGACGGCCCGGATAGCCCTCGGCATATTTGTTGGTAAAAATCGAGCCGGCCGCTTCCAGAACCGCCTCGGAAACAAAGTTCTCGCTGGCAATCATCTCCAGCCCTTCGTGCTGGCGGAGGGTTTCATGGTCAAGCGCGGCAGAGACTACAGGGTCAGCCTGAGCAAGGGAGAGAGACATGCGATCGGTCATATATAGAATTTTATCCTCATTTCCACCGCGATTCACCGGTTGTCCCTGCGCCAAGTGCTCAAGATTGGGCTGAGAAACGAGGCTGCGGGGTTTTCATTTCCTTCCTGCTTGCGGTTCGCGTCTAATGGATGCATAGGAATTAGTTCTGTTTTTTGATTCTGCCTGAGGCCGCCATAAAAATGCACTGGAAGCAACTTGTACTTACCGCAGTATTTAACTGCACTCTGGTTTCCGCGAACGCCCAGACCGCGGCGGTTGACCCTGCCCTGCTTACCAAGGCCAGCGCGGGCGACGCGGCGGCGCAAGTGCGGGTGGGCGAGGGCGTTGCCGCGGGCAGTGGGCAGGCGCGCACGGCAAAACAGTTGGCCGAGGATTACAGGCAGGCGGCTGAGTGGTATCGCAAGGCGGCCGCGCAGGGCAACATTGCCGGCGAGATGCACCTGGCCGCTCTTTACCGCGACGGCAAGGGCGTGGCGCACGATATGGAGCAGGCGGCAGCCTTGTATCGCAAAGCCGCGGAGCAGGGTGACGCGACGGCGCAGGCGACTCTGGGCGTGCTTTACTCCATGGGCCAGGGCGTTCCGCACAACGATGTGGAAGCCTACTATTGGCTGGATCTGGCGGCATCGGTCAAGGGGCCGAACCAGGAAAAGTATGCCGCCAACCGGCAGATGGTCGGCACGCATATCACCGCGAATGAGCTGGATACCGTCGAGGAACGGGTAGCGCAGTGGAAGGCCGCGCACCCGCGGTAGTGCTTTGACCGCGAATTTTCGTTCTTTCAGTTCATGCTTTCCCAGGTCCCAAAAGCGAGACCGGGGGCACCCAGTGTTGTACCAATTCAAGCGGTTAGAGACCTGGTGCGGCAAAGTGAACGACCTGCTTTTCCGCTTATCCGATTCACGCTGTGGATTTCTGGTTCACTGCGCTCGATCCTGGCTGTTTCCTCACTCATGGTTCGATTTCCATGGTCCTTTTCCGAATCCGTGGCTCCCTGTTTGGCTAATAAGAGTTGTTTTCGGCGCATCCAGCAGTGGAGCGCAACCCCCTGCGATCGCGCTGACTCCAGCGCTGGCAGAAGCCGGTTCGCCGGTGCTGATGCGGATGCAGGCGACGGCCACAGCAAAATTTACGGGGACTGGCTGGGCCGGCCGATCTACTACGAGGGCAACTGCGAGGTGATCGACCAAGGACTGGGGCTGAGCGGAGCGACCGGACGGGTATCCGGGCCGCATTTGCATTGGGCGGTTCGCTGGCAGGAAGCTTATCTGGACCCCGCGAAGCTGCTGCGGCTCAACCTGCGCGCGGCGCGGTAGGGTCTCTGACCGCAGGCTTTCGTGACTTGAGTTCATGCTTTCCCCGGTCCCAAATGCGGGACCGGGGGCACCCATAGTTGGCACAACAATAAGCTGTTAGAGAATTAGCGGGTGACGGCCTCTTCTTCTGCTTCGGGCGCGGGAACGGGGACCGGACTCAGGCCGGCGGCCTTCTCTTTGCGCAAGGCCTTGTAGGCCCGGTAGACAAAGGAGCCCAGATACCAGCCATCGATATATTGGTAGGGCGTTTCGCCGGTAGTGTAGTGGCCGCAAGGGAGCATGCGGGTCTCAAAGTCGAGGCCCAGACGCTTGAAGGATTCCAGTACTTCGAGCGAATACTCTTTGGGAAACGTGAGGTCGTAATTGGCGTAGACGAAGAGAATCTTCTTGGCTGGTCCGGCGGCTTCCGGTCCGGCAATCTTGTCGTAGTAGCTGCACGGACTGATGGCCGACCACAGGGCGCGCAGGCGGCTCTGGGTAAGGCCCGCATCGGCCAGAGCCTGCTGGACGTGGCGGGTGCTCTGTCCGGCCCAGGCCACATCGCCAAACGCGGTGGAGACATGGTTGAAGGCGTTGACGCGCAGGCGCGGATCGTGGGCGCTGGCCAAGTAGGCGTAGCAGGAGCCGAGACTGGTTCCCAGTACGCCGAAATGCTCATAGCCCTGCTCTTCAAGCCAGTCGACGCAGCAGCGGATATCGACCACCGCCTGGCGGCAGGCAGCAAGGGTGCGGCCGATGTTGGCGCTGACGGCATAGTCGGAGCGCTCCAGCTCCGCGGGGCGGCGAATGTCGTGGTAGGGCATGGACAGCCGCAGAGCGGAGATGCCCATCTGGTTGAAGATGGTGCACAGCGAGTTGTGGCTGAAGCCGTCGGCATTCCACTGCGGCATGACCACGATGGCCTGCTTGGGACGCTTGGGGTCTTTGTGCTCCGGGGCCGGGTACCAGCGCGCGTTCACCTGATCGTTTTCCGGATAGGGCGTGCGCTCCGGCGAGGTGAAACGCAGGAACTGCGCGGGCTTGATCTTTCCCTCGGCGGCGTGCTGCTTGATGGCGGCGTCTTTGGCCAGCGTCTCAGGACGCACATTGGTGGGAAAGAGCTGCGGGAAGCGCTCTTCCAGCCGGAAGTCGGTGGGCCGCTGGTAGCCAAAGAAGCTGTCGCTTTGCTGGATGAGCAGCTCGTTGATGCGCGTCATGGCGGCTTCAGCAGCCGCATCGTCCTGCATCGCTTCCGCGCTGGGCAGTTCCGCGCCCAGGCCGTGTTCTTTGAGGAAAGGAGCAATCCATTCAAAGCCCCAGTCCAGCGGGCGCACGATGCGATTCTCATCGCGCGTGGTCAGCCGCGTTTCCCACTCGTACATCCAGCGTGCATACATTTGCTTGAGCATGGTTTCTGTTTGATTTTATCAGCGCAGGGCGCCCCAGAGCCGGCTCTACGCGCGATTCAGGCGGTACCGCTGCAGGACCAGGCTGGTCAGGCTAAGCAGCATGACGAGGGCGATGATTCCCTGCGAAATGACGCAGTAGAGGCACCAGACGCCAAGAACGTCTTTTTCGATGTGGCTCAGGTAGAGAGCGAAACCAAAGCCGACCATGGCTACCGCAAGCAGAAAGGCGCGCCGCCGCGTCAGGGCCAGGCCAGCCAGAACCAGGTAACCTGCAATGCCCAGCGCCGCCACCGGGACGTGGGCAATTTCGGCATACGGGCTGTGATTGACGATGCCGCAGTCCCACTTTTCGTTGATGGAGCAGGGTTCGGTACCGGTATCGTAGTGAACGCGCAAAGCCAGCGTGGAAACCACCACGCCCGCCAGGGCCAGCAGGATCAAGAAATATCGCATCGTTGTGAACGATGCTAGCAGAGCGCCGCGCGATACCATGAACCCATGGCAGAGCAAAGCAGCGGAGGCCGGCGCGTCGCCTTTTTTGGAGGCAGTTTTGACCCGCCCCATCTGGGCCATCTGGCCGTGGCGCGGGCTGCCCAGGCGGCGCTCGGTTTGGATACGGTACTGTTTGCCCCGGTCGGGGCGCAGCCGCTCAAGCCGCAGGGTTCCACCGCCAGCTATGAAGACCGCCTGGCCTTGACGCGACTGGCGATTGCCGGCGATGCGGGCTTTGCGGTTTCGCTGGCCGATGCTCCCAGACCGGGCGGCGCGCCCAACTATACCCTGGATACTCTCGAGGAGCTGCGCGAGGAGCTGTCGCGCGGGAGCGCGTTGTTTTGCCTGATGGGAGCAGATTCGTTTTTCGGACTGCGGCGCTGGCATCGGGCGGCGGAGATTCCCTTTGTGGCGCCATTGATTGTTGCTTCGCGTCCCGGCCAACTGCTGGAAGGATTGAAGGCTGCGCTGCCGGAAGGACTGTACCTGGAGTCTGGGCCAGCGGGGGACCAGACTGTCGCAGGCGTGGAGATGAGGGCCTGCATACTGCGCAACGCAGCCGGGCAGACGAGCCCGTTTTACCTACTGCCGGGGCTCAATGTGGAGATCAGCGCATCGGATATTCGCGCGGGGATTCAGGCGGCGATCGACGGCGAGAGCGGCTGCCAGGAATTGCTGCCGGGACCTGTATTTGAGGCGATCCGGTCCCGCGGGCTTTATCGGCAGGGCTAGGAAGCGATAGACCCTTGTGACGACTTCAATGTGTATGCTTTCCCACCCAGTTGGTACAACACCTAGCGATCGAGGTTGCAGCTACCGTTCCTGAATGGGTTCCTTCCAGCCGGATTCCCCCTTGTATACCTTTTGCAATTCAGCAGCATTGGGTAAAATTCCGTACAATTAACGTTGGAGAGTTTTCTCATCCCATGACTACAGAAGAAACGCGTCAACAAACCCGCATCCTCGTTCAGGCCGCTGCGGAGGTCTGTGAAGAAAAGAAGGGCGAAGACACCCGCATCCTGGAGCTCGACCCAGTCGACGCCGGGCTGTCCGACTTCTTTCTCATTACCTCGGCCACTAATAACCGCCAGTCCATCGCCATTGCCGATGAGATTGAATATCGGATCAAGACGGAGTTTGGCGTCTATCCCAACTCCGTTGAAGGCCGGAGCCTGGGCGAATGGATTCTGCTAGACTACGTGGATTTTGTCGTGCATGTCTTCCTCGCCGAGCGCCGCGCGTTCTACGACATTGAGAGGCTGCGCAAGTCGGCACGCCCGCTGACCCCGGCCGAGTTCGACGACGAGCTGAAGGTCGCGCTGGCTACAAAGACCCTTGACGTGCGCAAGAAAGCATCTGCCAAGCCCGTCAAGAGGACTGTGGCCAAGGCTGCAGTTGCGGCCAAACCGAAAGCGGTTGCGGTTGCTGCAAAGCCCAAGAAGGCAGCCAAAAAAGCGGCTGTGGTTGCGGCTCCCGCAGCCATGAAGCCTGCTGCCAAGAAGGCTGCGTCGGCACCCAAGAAAGCAGCGAAGAAGCTGCCGGTTGCTGCCAAGCCCGCTGCGCGCAAGTCTGTCGCTGCCAAACCGGCCGTGAAGAAGGCGCCGACCAAAAAGGTTGCGGCAAAGAAGGTCATCGTCAAGAAGGCCGTAGCCAAAAAGGCGGCTCCCAAGAAGGCTATTGCCGCAAAGGTTGCTGTCAAGAAGGCGCCGGCCAAAAAGGCAGTCATCAAAAAGACATTGCTGAAAAAGGCTGCGGCGAAGAAGGTGGTCGTCAAGAAAGCAGCGGCGAAGAAGCCGGTTGCCAAAAAGACTGCCGTCAAGAAAGTCGTCGCCAAGAAAGCGCCAGCCAAGAAGGTTGCCGCGAAGAAGCCTGTAGCTAAAAAAGTGGCGCTCAAGAAGACTGCAACCAAGAAGCGGTAGTCCTGTACTTGCGGGGCTTGGTTGCTTGATGTACATAAATGAGAACGGGGAGCCCTTTGGGCTCCCCGTTCTCGTTGGCGGCATCGCGGTGGGCCTAGAAGTTCACCTTGAGGGCGAACTGACCGAAGCGGCGCTCGTCGTGGTTGCCGCCGGTGGCCAGCGAACCCAGGCCTCCCTTGAGTTCGGTGACCGTGATCGGCGTGAAAGCCGCCCCTCCATAGCCGTACTCGAGATTAGTATCGTTCACGTAATAGTTGTGGTGATTGAGGACGTTGAAACCCTCGGCGCGGAACTCCATACCGAAACGCTCGGTAAGCGGGAATTTCTTGTCCAGGGCCATGTCGAAGTTCCAGGCCCCCGGTCCGCGGAAGGCGTTGCGGTGGGTCATGTCGGTTGGGAAGGGTCCAAAATCCGACATGCCCAGGCCGGTAGCGATGCCAGCGGCGTTGATGCTGGTGATGGGATCAAGAGGCGTCGTATATTTCGGCACAGGTAAATTGAGGGCATTGAATACACCCGGAGTAGCCGAAGCCTTGGGTGAGCTGACTTTATAACTGGAAATCGGCGTTGCTGGCGTCAGGCGCGGGATCGTGTAGCCGACTTCTATGTTGGAGGCGTCGTAAACGGAGAATGGTACGCCGGTGCGGGCTGTGAAGATGCCCGAAAGGTTCCAGCCTCCCAGCGCCTCCCGCTCCAAGCCGTTTCCGCCGGCCTTGAACCAGGGAGTCTCCCAGATCGGGGTGAGCGAAAGGCGATGGCGGATGTCGAAATCGGAACTGCCCCAATCGAGCCCCGGGTCGAGCAGATCCGTATACCCGAGGGAGCCGATATCTCCAGACCCACCCTGCAGGCTGTCACCGAACGTCGAGCTTAGTTCATCCAGCGAGTGCGACCAAGTATAGTTTCCAACCAAGGTAAGGCCGGTTCTGTGCAGGTTTTGTGCCTGGATTTTGAGGTTGAAAGCGTTATAGCTGCTCGACCCGTTGCTGCCGCGTTCGTTGATGGCCGTATATTGGCTGGTGGGACGGGTCAGGCAAGTGGCCAGTGGATTCGGGTTTGGATTCCCATTCGGGAGGTACGCTGAACCCTCATCGATGAAGCCTGTATTGGCGCACAATGGGCCTGTTTGCAACTGATCGCCAAGATAGAGATTCCCAGCGCCGACCTGATTGACGTTTTGCAGGTCGTAGAGGTGAACGCCATGAGCGCCGCTGTAACCGAGTTCCGCAACGATGCTGGTGCTTAGCTGGCGTTCCAGAGACAGGCTCCAGAACTGTGTCTGCGCCGTCTCGATGTTGGGATCGAGGAAGCGTAGTTCAACCGGCGGAAGGGTCGAGGAAGGGCCTGCAACACCGAGAGGACCGAGATCATGATTGGTGACCACAGCCGCGCAGCTGCTGTCGCCCGGCGAGCAAGTGTTGTTCAGTACAGCGCTGGCTGGCGGGTTGAAGCTGGCGTTGTAGGTCACGTTGCCGAAGTTGCGCTCGTAGCTCATGCCAAAGCCGCCGCGAATGCTGGTTTTGCCATTCCCGAAAATATCGTAGGCAAATCCGACGCGCGGCGCGATGGTGCCCCACCGCGGCTTCCAGAATCCGCCAGCCGAACTCTTATCCGCAATCTGGACCGTACCGCTGCGCACTTGTTGCTCCAGGGAAGAGCCGGAGCCGAAGTAGAAGTTGGAGTCGAGCAATCCCGGCCCTGGCTGCTGGGTGGGGGGGGGGGGGGGGGGGGGGGGC
>CAVZNE010000084.1:0-8428 GCA_963776445.1 Terriglobales bacterium | reverse complement strand
CACGTCACCACCATCGTCTCGGCGGCCATCCTGTTCCTGTTCGGCAGCGGTCCGGTCAAGGGCTTCGCGGTTACCCTGACCATTGGTCTCTTGGCCAACCTCTTCACGGCGGTGTTTGTCTCGCGGGTCATCTTCGATGCCCACTTGAACAAGCTGAAGCCCGGAGAATTGGTTTCCATCTAAACCCAGGCACGAAAGCTGCCAAGCGGCAGCGGGAAAACATAACGCTGGAGCCCCTGGGGCTCCAGCCCCCAGGAAGGCAGAGAACCAGTGGAATTGTTTCATGGCGTAAATGTGGACTGGCTCGGGAAGAAGTGGTACTTCCTTGGCTTTTCATTGATCTTCAGCGTGGCCGGCATCGTCTCGATGGGCATGCACTGGTCGCAAATCGGCAGCCCGGTCCCCCTCAGCGTGGATTTCCGCGGCGGCACACAGGTGCAGGTGCAGTTTGCCCGGACTCCCGATACCAACCAGATTCGTCAGGCCACCGAGGCGGCGGGCATCAAGGACGCGCGCATCCAGAACATCCAGAACATCGATGAGCCCGGCGGCAACGAAGTGCTCATCAGCCTGCCCGAGCAGACCAACGAGAACGCGCTCGACGTAGGCCGTCAGCAGATCGTCGATGCCCTGCAGACCCACTACAACAACTCCTTCACCGTGCGCAACGTGCAGGTGGTCGGCCCCACGGTAGGCAAGCAGTTGGAGAAGCAGGCCCTGCTGGCTACGCTTTACTCGCTGCTGGGCATGCTGGTCTACCTCTGGTTCCGCTTCCAGTTGATCTACGGCGTGGCCGCGGTGGTGGCGGTCTTCCATGACACGCTGATCACCGTTGGCGCCTTTGCTCTGACCGACCAGGAGATCAGCCTGACCGTGATTGCGGCCATCCTGACGCTGGTGGGCTATTCGATGAACGACACCATCGTCGTATTCGACCGCATCCGCGAGAACCTGCGCCTGAACCGGCGCGAGTCCTTGCCCGACGTGGTCAACCGCAGCATCAACCAGACGCTGAGCCGGACCGTGCTCACCTCGGGCCTTACCTTCCTGACGGTGCTGTCCCTGTACATCTTCGGCGGCCAGGTGTTGCGCGGCTTCTCCTTCGCACTGGTGATCGGTATCCTCATCGGCACGTATTCGTCCATTGCCGTGGCTGCGCCCATGCTGGTAGCTTGGCAGGAATGGCGCGCGAAGAAGACCCAGGGGACGTCCTCCCTGCCTTCCGCAAAACGCGCCAGAGTGTAAGGTTTTTCCCGGCTTTTTCGCCGGTTTTGTTTCACGCTTTGCAAGTGGGGCGTGGTTCTGATAAAAAGGGACTCGCTTCTGAGATGTTGTTTTGATGCTCGGGAACATTTCAATACCCCGCGGTGTCTAAATAGTTGTAACCAACACCCGATTCGAGGCTGGCCATGTTTGAAGATTCCACGTTTGAATCCGGAGGCAGGATCAAGAGCAAGAGCAAGTATTGGATGATGGTGACTTTCATCACCAATGGTTCAATCCTTCTGCTCCTGATCCTTATTCCGCTGATCTATCCTGAGGCGCTGCCAAAGACTGCCATGCAGACGCTCTTGGTGGCTCCGCCGCCGCCGCCACCCCCGCCGCCGCCTCCTCCGCCGCCGACTGAAGTCCATGTCGTTCGCGTGCAGTCGGAGATGATGAACAACCAGCTGACGGCTCCTACCAAGATCCCCCATGACATCAAGATGGTCGCCTCCAAGGAAGCGCCTCCTACGTCGAACTTTGGCGTGGCCGGTATGGAAGGATTGGGCGGTAGTTCGAGTGCCATGAACGACAGCCTCTTTGGCGCCGCCAACAAGCCGAAGGTTAAGGCCGAGGCTCCCAAAAAGGTCAACATCTCAGCCGGCGTTGCCGTAGGCATGCTGCTGCAGAAGACCACTCCTCTTTATCCGCCAATCGCCAAGGCTGCCCGCGTTTCTGGTACGGTGGTGCTGCAAGCCACCATTTCCAAGACCGGCTTGATCGAAAACCTGCGCGTCATCAGCGGACCGGCCATGCTGCAACAGGCCGCTCTGGATGCCGTGAAGACCTGGCGCTATCGTCCCTACCTGCTCAACAACGAGCCGGTAGAAGTCGAAACCACGGTGAACGTGATCTTCACCCTGGGCGGATGATGAACCTCCTGGCTCCTGCCGTTGGCTAGGCAGGAGCTCCGCTCTTGACCGGAATGCCGCTCCCAATAGAACGGCATTCCCAGTAACCGCAAGACAATCGCAGTCCATAAGAAACTCCTTAGGAGGAACGATTCAGTGATTCTCGCTCAGCTCGCAACTTTCGCTTCGCATTCGGTCAGCAGCATGGCCCTCTTTTTCCAAGAAGAAGGTGGGACCGTTAGTTTCAGCCCCATGGGGCTGTGGCAACACATGGGATGGCCGGCGCGTTGCATCGCCATCATCCTGTTCATCGAGTCGATCTGGTCTTTGGCCGTGATGATCGACCGCTACCTGTACTTCAACGCAGCCCGCAAGCAGTCGCGTGAGTTCGCTCCCAAGGTTGCCGGCGCCCTGAAGGACAGCAAGCTTGAAGAAGCCATCAAGATCGCCGACCGCAACAAGAAGTCTCACCTCGCTGAGGTTGTGACGGCCGGCCTGCAGGAGTTCCGCGCTTCCGCCGGTGCTCCTACCGAAGCCAGCATCGAGAGCTCGGGCCGCGCATTGGAGCGGGCTGAGGCCATCGTTCACGCCAAGCTGAAGAGGGGCCTTGCTGTTCTGGCCACCATCGGCTCGACGGCTCCCTTCGTCGGACTGCTCGGTACGGTTATCGGCATTCTGAACGCCTTCCAGCAGATCGCCACCCAGAAGACTTCGGGCATCGGCGCGGTTGCCGGCGGCATCTCGGAAGCCCTGGTCACCACGGCGTTCGGCCTGCTCGTGGCCATCCCCGCCGTCATGGCGTTCAACTACTTCACCGGTCGTGTCGAGTCGTTCGACGTGGAAATGGATAACTCCTCCAGCGAACTCATCGACTATTTCATCAAGCAGAGCCACAAGCGCTAAGCGAGGCGGCTGTCGGTTCGAGCGGGAAACTGCGCGGGCAGGAGGGTGAATACACTCTCCTGTCCACGGGGCTCAACCTTGCACCGGTCAAGTGATTCGCAGTAACGCCGGATGCCACCCGGAATAAAAATTTACAGGCACGGAGCCCAAACAATGGGAATCGCGGTTCGCAACGAAGCTCATAATGTCAGTTCAGCCATCAACGTCACCCCCATGGTCGACGTCATGCTGGTTCTGCTGATCATCTTCATGGTCATCACCCCCATGCTCCAAAACAAGGTGTCCGTCGACATGGCCAAAGTCGACAACCCGGTCAGCATGCCGGACGCCGACAAGGAAGACGCAATCGTCGTGGCCGTAACGCGCGATGGCGGTGTGTTCCTGGGGCAAAACAAAGTCGCAACCAGTGAACTTGGCGGTCTGGTCCGTGACAAGCTTTCCGATAAGCCTGGCAAGACGATCTTCGTTCGCGCGGATGCGCGTGCGCAGTTCAGGGCTGTTGAAGACGCCATTGATGCCGTGCGCACCGCCGGTGTGGAAGACGTAGGCTTGTTGACGCAGAAGCGCGAAGGTAACTTGGCTGGCGGCGGCGACTAATTCAGCCTTCGGGCTGTCTGTTTAACGATTTGCTGTAATCGAGGAGTATTAAGCCATGTCAATGACAACTGGAGGCGGGGGAGGCTACTCGTCAGACATTAATATGACGCCTATGATCGACATTCTTCTGGTGTTGTTGATCATCTTCATGGTTATTGTGCCGGTGACGCCCAAAGGTCTGGACGCCCTGGTGCCCCAGCCGCCCAAGGAACCGAACAAGACGCCCGCGAACCAGGACCGTACCATCGTGGTGCAGGTTCTGCATCGCCCCGGCGCGGCTCCGGCGTACAAAATCAACGAGACCGACGTGCTCAAGGCTGAATTGCTGCCTCGCCTGACGGAAATCTATGCCAACCGGGCAGAGCGCATCATGTTCGTCAAAGGCGACGACGATGTGAACTTCTCCTATATCGCGGAAGTCATCGATATCGGCAGATCTGCTAACGTGGATCACATCGGCCTGATGACACCGAAGATTATGGCTGGCCAGTAACAGATTGTTGAGAGCAGTCTCTCCTGAATGGGAAGACTGCTGCAGCAATCGGCACCGGCTCGGCGTTGGTTTTACTTCGCTCGGTTGGTGATGCGCAAAGTTCAGGCTGGCCAATAGGGGGTAGGGCGGCAGATATGCTCTAGGATTCCCCAGGGTTGCCAGCCCCGTCTGGAGGCGGTTCATCCGGGTGGAAAACAGGAGTACAATTTTTTCTATCCTGGTTTCGGTTACTCCCGCCCGCGGCCAGCTGCACTAGATTCCAGGCGCGCAATTCATAGGCACGACCTGTAAGGAGAAGGATACGAACATGAATGGACCCGCACGTATTACGGCGCTCGCGGTTGCCTTGGCCGGCATGGTGCTTTCCATGAGCGGGTGCAACCGCCTTGCAGCCCGTGACCAGCTGAACAAGGGAGTGGACGCCTACAAGAGCGCCAGGTACGAAGAGGCGATCGGACACTTCCAAAAGGCCACGCAACTTGACCCCAGCCTCCCTATGGCGAAGAGCTATCTGGCCACCGCGCTAGCCCAGAACGTGGTAGCCGGACTGGACACCCCAGAAAACCTCAATACCGCGATGCAGGCGATTGGCATGTTCAAAGAGGTCCTCGTTAAGGACCCCAGCGACGTGAACAGCTTGAAGCAGGTAGCGGCCATCTATTTCAGCATCAAGAAGCTCGATGATGCCAGGGAATGGCAGAAGAAGGTTCTGGCGGTTGACCCGAAGGATCCTGAAGCCGCTTATACCATCGGCGTTATCGACTGGACCGAGGCGCATCAGAACACGCTGAAGGCCCTGGTGCCTGCCGGCATCAACGACGACGGCGAGGGCAATGCAAAGGCTCCCAAGAAGATCATGGATCCCCTCAAGGAGCAAAATGCTCCGCTTGTCGAAGAGGGCTTGCAGTATCTCAACCAGGCCAATGCAAATCGTGCCAATTATGACGACGCGATGGCCTATCTGAACCTGATCTACCGCCGCAAGGCCGATGTGGACTTCGGCAACGAAGCAGCCCGCAAGGCTGATCTGGCAGCAGCGGAAGACTGGCGCACCAAGGCCATGGGAACCCGCAAGGCCAACGAAGAGAAAAAGAACGCTGGACCGAAGGGCATTACAATGGATGCCAGCGGAAACCTGAAGTAATCAGTCCTTGCTTTATGCGTACCGAAACAGCCTCCGCATCCGCGGAGGCTGTTTCGCGTTTGGTCTAAGAAATGGCTAACGGCTGAGGTGCTCCATGAATCAATCTGTGATTGCCGGGTCCTGTTTGAAGGTTGCTGCTCTCTGCGTTTCGCTTCTCGCTCTCTCAACTCCCCGGATGCAAGGACAAACGCTCACAGGTGACGTGCCACATCCAACCGCCATGCAGGCTGTCGAAACCCCGACGGGAATCGCTGCGCGCAACGACCGCGAAATTCTTGAAGTGACGGTCTGCGGTGACGCGCTGATTCATGTGGTCGCCAGGCCGGTGGACTCGGTTGCCTCCAAGGCGCCTCAGCCATGGATGCTTGGCGCGGATGCCGCGTGTCCCGGAGGATCCTTTCAGTTCAGACAGGGCGGGGACGTGGCTACCCTCTCAACCTCCAGCCTGATCGTCACCCTGTCCGCGCATGAAGGCAGTTTGAGCTTCAAGACGCTTGCAGGACAGACACTGCTGCGCGAAGACTCGAGCCTGCCCCGCACGTATGATCCCGGGCAATCGAGCTCTCTTTACCAAATCAAGGAGCGGTTTTCGCCCGATGCGACCGAGGCGATCTACGGCCTTGGCCAGCATCAGAGCGGCCTGTTCAACTATCGCGGCAGCACGGTCGAGCTGGGCCAGAACAATACGGATGTCGCCCTCCCTCTGCTCGTCTCCAGCAAGGGCTACGGAATCCTCTGGAACACCGCTTCCTTCACGTACGTGGACAATCGCTTTCCGCTCAGTCTGTCCTTTGAGTCGATGGCCGCCGGCCAGGTGGACTACTACGTGCTCTACGGGCCGGGAATGGACCGCATCATCCACACGTACCGGTCCATGACCGGCCACGCCCCGCTGTTTCCGCTATGGGCCTATGGCTTGTTCCAGTCCAAGGACCGCTACCTCTCGCAGCCCGAGATTCTCTCCATCGCCAGCCAGTACCGGCAGCGGCACATCCCGCTCGATGGCATTGTGCAGGACTGGTTCTGGTGGAAGCAGGGCAGGGAAGGCGACCCGGAGTACAACGCCAATTACACCGACGTCCCCGCCGAGTTGAAGACCCTCCACGACGAGCACATACACGCCATGATCTCTGTGTGGGGGCTGATGGATACGACCTCAATAAACTACCAGGAAATCCAGAGGCAGAGCTTTGAGATTCCAGGGACGCATGTGTACGATCCGACCAATCCAGCGGCGCGCGATTTCTTCTGGAACCAGTTGGCGGGCAAGCTGTTCGCCCAGGGCTGGGATGCCTTCTGGCTGGATAGCGCCGAACCGGAGGAGTATTGGCCGCACATGGGCGACGCCATCCTGCGCTACAAGCAACTGCACATCGGCAGCGGAGCCGAGTTCACCAACATTTTTCCGCTGCTGCATACCGGCGGCGTCCAGGAACATTGGAAGCAGGCCAACCCGGAAAAGAGGGTTTTCCTGCTGACTCGCTCGGCCTTCCTGGGCCAGCAGCGCAACGGAGCTACGGTGTGGTCCGGCGATGTGTACAGCACCTGGTGGGGCTTGCGCCACCAGATTGCCGCAGGGCTGAATTTTGCTCTCTCCGGCTACCCCTACTGGACGACCGACATCGGCGGCTACTGGCCGGCGTTTGACGGCGCTACGAAGGAGCCTGCCTACCAGGAACTGTATGCGCGCTGGTTTGAGTTTGGGGCGTTCTGTCCGGTGTTCCGCACCCACGGCCATCGAGACCACAACGAGATGTGGACCTACGACAAGGTCTATCCGGCGCTGCTGGCAGTGGACCGGCTGCGCTACCGGCTGCTGCCCTACGTCTACGCGCAGGCGTGGAAGGTGACGAGCGAGGACTACACCATTCAGCGGCCGCTGGTGATGGACTTCCGCGAGGATCCCGCCACCCTGGAGATTGCCGATCAGTTCATGTTTGGCCCGAGCCTGCTGGTGAGCCCGGTGATCAAGGAACACGCCACCGAGCGCACGGTTTATCTGCCGGCCGGGGCAAATTGGTACAACTTCTGGACCGGTGAGCGGGCCGCAGGCGGAGTTGAGGTCCATCGCGCGGCGCCGATCGACACGATTCCGCTGGAAGTGCGGGCGGGCTCGATTCTGCCGCTGGGACCGGCCATCGAATACGCTGGTCAGGCCAGCGACCCGATTGAGCTGCGCATTTATCCGGGCGCGAACGGGGACTTCAACTTGTATGAAGACGAAGGCGACAGCTACCGCTACGAGAAGGGCGCGCACGCCATCATCCCCATCCACTGGGACGATGCGAGCCGGACAGTGACCTTTGGCGCGCGTCAGGGAAGCTACCACGGAATGGCGGCGGGACACAGGTTTGACGTGGTGATTGTCATGGCTGGGCACGGCGTGGGCGGAGAAGCGACCGGCGCGCCGGACAAGACGATTCACTATACCGGGGCGGAGATTACGGCCAGGTTTTAGGGAGCTTTCGCTGAAGGCGAGGCAGCCGCGCAGTCTTACAGGGATTCAGGCGCTGTACGGTGGAGTCGTGACTCGCGGAAACTGCTGAAACTGCGCTGGTTAGGCGGGGCATCACAGTTTCACGGACGATAGCGATTCCAGAATTGGTGTACCTCGCACTCATCGAGAGTGAATAGGGAACGGCAAGTCGCCCAGTCTCTGCCGATTTGTCTCTGGTTCGCATTCGTTCGACGGGAACAGGCCTTGCCGCAAACCCACACCTGTCCGCGCAAACTCTTTCCGCAACCGTTATCATGAAGGCTGATACTTCAGATTCTACGTAGGAGAAGACCGCAGATGCCAGTTTCTGCAAATCGTGTTTGGCGACAATTGCCCAATGAGATCCGAGTCGCCGTCTGCCAGGTTTTTTGGGCTGAGTCAAAGGGCACAGAGAAACAACTCCTCATTGCCTCTATCGCAAAAGCAAAAAGTCTGCGTGAAGTCTTTGTCCGCAAAAGCCCGATGGAGCGGCTGGTCAACTGGACGGCGGCTACCCTGACACTTCCTGATCTGATCGTCGATGACCTGTTGAAGAGGTACCTTCTCCACGTGCATCGTGCCGTGATTGTCAGCTTTCTTGACTTGCTTGCGATTCCCCATTCCGAGGGAATGATCGACGAGACCTTTGACGACACCGCCCTGACCAACGAACGCGTTCAGGAGGCGGCCCGTTGCTTGCT
>CAVZNE010000083.1:0-3746 GCA_963776445.1 Terriglobales bacterium | reverse complement strand
CTGCGCGGCAGTGAAGTTGTCGGTCCAGAAGTTGGTGCGGCGCGGCCGTTTGTTCTTCGGCCCAATGCCGTCGCGCCAGTCGTAGCTGTCGGCAAAGCATCCGCCCGGCCAGCGCACCACCGGAGCCTTGATGACGCGCATCTTGTCGATCAGCGCCGTGCGCAGCCCCTGCTGGTTGGGAATCTTCGATCCCTCGCCCACATAGATGCCGTCGTAAATCACCGAGCCCAGATGCTCGGTAAAGTGCCCGTAGATTTCAGGCGCAATGACGCCGATGGGCTCGTCCACCAGAACTTCAATGTGGCTGCCCGCCTGCTGGGCCATCGCTCCGCGCCGCTCAAACACCAGCGCCGCCGCCGTGGATGCCGCCGCCGCCTTCAAGAAACTCCGCCGTTCCATGCTTTCGCTCCTTGGGGATGCAATGTGAAAATCCGCTCCGGGTGCCCCAGGTCCCGATTCTGGAACCTGGGAAACCATAAACTTATCCCGCCTTCTGCACCTCCGCCGCAATCCTCCGCAACTCCGGCAGCACGTTTCCCAGCGCAACCGGCTTGGCATCGCGCCTCCCCAAAGCAAAGTAAACATCGCGATAGTGCCTGTAAAGCTGCTCGTAGACCGCCGCCGCCTTGGGGTCCGGCTCGACCGTGCGCAGCGGCAGGCAAACCTCGGCCTGCGCCTCTTCGATGGTCTTGTACACCCCGGCCGCCACCAGCGCCATGATCCCCGAGCCCAGGCTGGTGGGAATGCCCGCGGGCACCAGCACCGGCTTGTTCAGCACGTTGGCGTAGATCTGGTTCAGCACTTCGCTCTTCTGCGGAATGCCGCCCGCATTGATGACGCGATCCACGCGCACCCCGTACTCCGCCATGCGCTCCAGAATGATGCGGGTGTGGAAGGCGGTGCCTTCGATGGCCGCAAACAGCTCGTCCTGCGCGGTGTGGACCATGTTCCAGCCCAGCGTCACGCCGCCCAGTTCCGGATTCACCAGCACCGTGCGGTCGCCGTTGTCCCAGCTCAGCCGCAGCAGGCCTGTCTGTCCGGCCTTGTAAGCGTCGAGCCCTTCCGACAGTTCGGCAACGCTCGACTTGGCGCGCTTGGCGATGGCGTCGAAGATGTCTCCGGTGGCCGACAGCCCGGCCTCGATGCCGGTATAGTCGGGATGCACGCTGCCCGGAACCACGCCGCACACGCCGGGAACCAGCTCCGCTTTTTTCGCCATGGCAATGATGCAGGTCGAAGTACCGACCACGTTCACCACATCGCCTTCGCGGATGTTGGAGCCGATGGCGTCCCAGTGCGCGTCGAATGCGCCCACGGGAATCGGGATTCCCGCCTTGAGACCCAGCGCCTCAGCCCACTTGGGAGAAAGATGCCCGGCCAGGTGGTCGCTGGTCAGGTATTCGCCTCCCATCTTGGCGCGGATGCCGGCAAACAGCGGGTCCACGGCCACCAGAAACTCTTCCGGCGGCAGCCCGCCCCACTTGGGATTCCACATCCACTTGTGGCCCATGGCGCAGACGCTGCGTTTCACATCGCTGACCTTGGTGATGCCGCATAGCGTCGCCGCCACCATGTCGCAGTGCTCAAAGGCCGTCACGAATTTGGACCGCTTCTCCGGGTTGTGCCTGAGCCAGTGCAGCAGCTTGCTGAATCCCCACTCATGGGAATAGGTTCCGCCGCACCACTCGATGCCCTCGAAGCCCAGTTCATGCGCCTTGCTGGTGATCAGCTCGGCCTCGGCAAAGGCGCGATGATCGCACCACAGGTAATACTCGTCCAGCGGAACCAGGCCTTCTCCCACCGGGATCACGCTGGAGCCGGTCGTGTCCAGAGCGATGGCCGCAACCGCATCTCCGGCGACGCCGGTGGACTCCAGAACGTCGCGGGTGGCCTGGGCCAAGGCGGTCATCTGGTCGTCGTGCGACTGGGTGGCAAAATTGGGATCTTCGCGGCGGCGGTGCAATGGGTAAGAGGCTGATGCGGTGCCGATCGGACCCTGTTTGCTGTCCACCAGAGTTACGCGAACGCTGAGAGTGCCGAAATCAACTCCGGCGACGATAGTCATTGAAAAGAGCCTCCAGTAAACGCTTTCTCGTACGCCAACCAGAGTACACCATTTCCCGCCTTTCTGTCCGTGAATCCTGCACCTTCCGTGGCGCAAATCCCGCTCTACTTCTTCCTGCCCGGCATCATGCCTTTGAGCCTGTCCATCAGGCCGGGCTTGGCTGCGGGAGCAGCCGCGGACGGTTTGGCCGAGCCTGACGCCGGAGCCGCCGGAGCAGCTTGAGTCTGTGCAGGAGGAGCCTCGCCCGGCGCGGCAACTTTCCCTTCCGCTGCCTTGGGGTTTGCCGGCGACGCTGTCGCGCCCTTGCCCGCCGCCAGCTTGGTTCCCGGCCCGTCTCCATTTTTTACCAGAATGGAGACCCTGCGATTGGAGGGGTCGTAGGGATTGCCTTGCACCCGCAAAAGCTGGTTGGCGTAGCCGCGCACCTGGGTTACCTGGTTGGCCCGCACCCCGTCCTGCTGCAGCAGCCGACGCGCGGAGTTGGCCCGGTCGGCGGAGAGCTCCCAGTTGCCGTAGTTGGTGTCGGTCGAGTAGGGTGTGGCGTCGGTGTGACCCTCGATCAGCAGGGCGTTGGGCAGGGTCTTCAGCTCCGCCGCCAGCAGCGCCAGCAGCTTTTGCCCGCTGGGGCTCAGCACCGCGCTGCCGCTCTGGTAGAAAGTGCCGTTCTTGTCCTCCAGCAGCTCCATGCGCAGTCCTTCGGTCGTCACCGTGATCTGAATCTGCTTGGAGAGTTTCTCCAGTTCCTTCTGCGCCTTGATCTCCTGTTCCAGCTTGTCCTTCAGTTTTTGCATGTTGTCGCCGGCCGCCGCCGTCACGGTCTGGCCGGTCCCACTCATGGTGGTTCCCAGCAGTTTGCCGGTGCCCATGGGGTCGTTGAAATAGCCGGCGATGGCCTTCTTGACCTGGTCGCTCGAACTCATCAGCCACAGCACGATGAACAGCGCCATCAGGGCGGTGACAAAATCGGCGTAGGCCACCTTCCACGCGCCGCCGTGGTGGCCGGCGTGGCCGCCATTTCGTTTGATCACGATGATCGGTTGTGCCTTGCCCGCCATTGTGCCGCCTCCCTTTGAACCAGGTTTCAGAACCTACGCCGCGATCGCTTCCGCGGCGCCGCCGTGGTCCTTGCAGCGCTTTTCCATCTCGTCGAAGCTGGGCCGCACATGCGCGGGAATGGCGCGCCGCCCCATCTCGATGGCGATCATAGGCGGCGCGCCCTTGAGGAACGAGAGCAGCAGCACGCGCAGCATGTGCAGATAGTCGTTGTGGTCGTCGGCGGTCTTGGTCATGTTCGAACTCAGCGGCCCGGCCACGCCGTAGCACAGCAAAATGCCCAGGAAGGTGCCCACCAGCGCCGCCGCCACCTTGTGGCCGATCTCCTCCGGCGGACCGCCGATTGCGCCCATGGAAATCACCACGCCCAGCACCGCGGCCACAATCCCCAGACCCGGCAGCGCGTCCGCCATCGTGGTCAGCGCGTTGATCGGGTGCATGGCGCCGCTGTGGTGCACCTCCATGTCCAGTTCCATCATCTGGTCCATGTCGAACGGCTCCACGCCTCCGGTAATGGCCGTGCGCAGCGTGTCGCACACAAATTCCCTGGAGTGATGGTCGTTGAGAAATTCCGGATACGCCTTGAAGATAGCGCTCTCCGCGGGCTTCTCCACGTCCATCTCCACGC
>CAVZNE010000082.1:0-7210 GCA_963776445.1 Terriglobales bacterium | reverse complement strand
CATCAAAAACAAGTTCTTTATCTTCGGCGCACTCGATGTCCTCCGCTCCAGCACCACCAGTTCCGGCCAGTACACGGTGGAGACGCAGGACTTCGACACATGGGCTCAGACAAATCTCTCGAAATACATAGCGCCCACCGTGCTCAAGACGGCTGCGCCTCTGGTCTTTCCGACAAGCAATATCCAGACAGTAGCCCAACTTGAAGCCTCCACTCCGGGTCACTTCGCGCCGCCAGCCGGCATCCCCTCCACTCTGAACGCCTCAGGCACTGCCAACATCAGCTATTCCGTGCCAAAGAACGGATACCAGTGGAGCATTCGTGGTGACTACTATCTCGGACAGAATGACCGTGTATATGTCACCTCCATTCGCACCCACTATACCGGCGTCGGCTCGACGCCCCGACCTGCCCTGAACGAAGATCAATCCAACAGCTCCGATTTCGTCAATGCCAACTGGACGCATACATTTTCTCCTCGCCTGCTGAATCAGGCCAGTGTGAATATGATTCGCCCTTATGGTTCTGATCTGCCGGTCGCTGCGGACGCAATCCCCTACATCAACGTAACCGGCCTCCAGGGATTCTCCAACTGGGGCCCTGGAAACTTTACCCAGACAACCTACGGCTGGCGCGATGTCATGACGGCCACTGTCAAATCGCACACTCTCAAGTTCGGCTTTGATCAGTTCAATATCCGCGAGGCCGATACACAGAGCGGTGCGTTTGATCGCCCCACCTACAACTTCAACAGCCTGCTTGACTTTGTTCAGGATGCGGCCTTTTCTGAAACCGCTACCCCGGTCAACCTGGCGACTCACAAGGAAGCGCCTTATGTACGGGATTACCGCGCACTCTATACCGGTGTCTACGTACAGGACGACTGGAAAGTCAACCCTCGCCTCACCATCAACGCTGGTGTCCGGTACGATGGAATGGCCAATTTCTTCTCCATCCTTAGCCCGGCAAGAACCAACTTCACATTTGGTTCAGGTGCAACTCTGGATGCGCAGATTGCCAGCGGCGTTACTGGATTGGCTGGTACCAGCCATGTGCTGGACCACTCGATTTGGGGCATCACCCCGCGCGTTGGTTTTGCCTTGGACCTGTTTGGAAAAGGCCAGACTGCAATCCGTGGCGGCTTCGGCATGTATGAAGATCAACCGCCATACCTTCGCATCACTGACATCACCGCAGGCAACCTGCCCAACTTCTACACGCCGTCCATCAGCGTGCAGTCGGGTGGATCTCCTGTATTCCAGTTGTGCCAGGCTCCGTCAGGCTTTTCTGAAGCCTGCCCGGTGGTCGACACAAGCAACGTAGTCCTCAACGCCGCCGGTGGAGTTGTTGGCCAGAGAGCAAGCATCGGCGCATACTCGCGTAATTTCAAGCTGACTGAGGTCTATGACTGGACCCTCAGTGTTCAGCAGCAATTGGGCTCAAACTACACTCTTGAAGCAAACTATTCGGGTTCGTCCGCACACCACCTGCCTATCTTCAATGATGATCTCAACCGCTTTAGCGGTGACTTGATCCAGAACAAGGGCACATTGGCGCGTCTCAATCCGAACTTTGGCTCCATGAATTACGGCGAGTCCAACGGTAACTCCATCGGAACCTACGGCACAATCATGCTGTCTCGTCGCCAGGCGCACGGCCTCGCAGTACGTGGCATCTACACATACGGCAAGGCGCTCGACTATGTCAGCAACGCCGTCTCATTGGATAGCGGATCCATCACAACCACAACCCCGGTCATTCAGAATAACGACCTCGCCCCGCAGCGTGGCCGCGCTGACTTTGACATTCGCCAGCAGTTCTCTGCGGACGGAACCTGGACGGTGCCCAACCACTATAACAACCTGCTGGAGAGAAACGTTCTCGGCGGCTGGCAGTTCGGCGGCGTCTGGATTCTCCAAACAGGCCTACCCTTCACGGTCTACACCAGTGCGGCTTTCAATCCGGTCTATGATGCCAACGGCAATGTCGTCGGCAACACCGGTGGCGACTACAACGCGGATGGACGCACTTGGGATGTCCCGAACGTTCCGTCGTTTGGCAGCCACCTCTCCGGCCAGAAGAAGAAGAACTACCTGAACGGTCTGTTCGCGGCGTCTTCCTTCCCGACTCCTGCGTTGGGCAGCGAAGGCAATCTCGGCCGTAATACCTACGATCAGCCGGGATACAACAACGTAGACTTCACCTTTGAAAAATTCTTCACCACTCCCTGGTTCTTTGGGGAGAAGATGAAGCTTGAGGCAAAGGGAGAGGTGATCAACCTGTTCAATCGCACCAATCTCAATACAGTGACTTCGGATCTCTCGAGCTCACTCTTTGGCCACTCCACGAGCCAGTTGCCTGCGCGCTATCTTCAGTTCCACCTTCGCGCCAGCTTCTAGCTAAACACATCTCAGTATGAGGTGATGAGAGCGGTTTCCTGCCACGCTGGAGGAAGCCGCTTCATCACTTCTCCTGAGGTCTGATCAGGGAACAATGCGTCCATTAGCTGCCAGCCGAACTCCGAATAACTTGGAACGGCCTCTGTTAAAGAACCGGAAGCGTAAAGAGATTTGCTGGGTAGCAAGCAATCGAATTCTGCGCGATCCCCTATACCTCAGTAAAAGAAATCTGGAAATTCCATGCAAGACTGAATTAGTAATCAATAGCACAGCTATGCCGCAGATATCCAGAAGGCGTACGTGTCTGCCGAAATGTACTTGGTCAAGGAGAGTCTGAGATGCGATTGCATTTGCGTAGAAACATTAATCTGTTATGTGTATTAGCGGCAATGTTTGGGGGGATGATCCTCCATGCTCAGAACCAGGGTGTGACCATTCAACGGGACGGCAGCACGATCATTCTGGAACCCTATGCGCCGAATATTATCCGCGTTACGCTGAGTACGTTGAAGGATTATGCAACTGCGGGACCTGGATATGGTATAGTCGCAAAGCCCTCCGTGGAGGGATGGATGCATGAAACTACTTCAGCAGGAGATACATACAAGTCGGCGCGGATGACGGTGTTCCTCGGCACACTCGATCCTCCCGTACGCAGGCCAGATGGCTCGTTCTGGCGGGGACCCAAAAAGAATTTCAACGGCTCTGCCTCAGGACCATATATGAGTATTAAAGGCGCGGACGGAGAGCGCTTGTTGGACATGCGGGGCTGGGAGATGGCGGAGCTGAACGACAAGGACGGCGATCGCCAGCTTGATAATGACCGCCGGCCGCAAGATCCGCCATTCTATCGCATAGGTGCTACGTTTATGTCACCTGAAGATGAACACTACTATGGCCTAGGCCAAAACCAGGAGGGATTTCTCGATCACCGAGGGCACAAGGTCGAGTGTTGGGCTGACTACCAGTCTGCCGGCGGTCCCAATTTCTGCGTCCCTTTCGCGGTAACAAACAAGGGATACGGACTTCTCTGGGACAATCCGTCAAAGACCACAATACTGCCAGGATTCAATGAAGAGACCAAGTGGATATCGCAAGTGGGACAAAGAGTGTCCTTCTTCGTCATAGCCGGGGCGGCTTCCGATGATATTTATGCAGGATATAGGTTACTTACTGGCGATACGCCGATGCTGCCGAAGTGGGCGTATGGATTAATCCAGTGCAAGCAGCGGTATACGACACAGGCAGAGATGCTGGCGGTGGCCAAGGGCTATCGGGAGCGTCACTTGCCGATCGACATGCTGGTGCTTGATTGGTTCTATTACACCAGTATGGGCCAGATGGACTTTATCAAAGAACAGTGGCCGGATCCGGCGGAGATGAATCGTCAGCTTCATGCGATGAATATCGAGACGATGATCAGCGTATGGCCGCGTTTCAGGCCAGGGACGCGTTTCTTTGAAACCGTGAAGAATAATGGTTGGTTTCTGCACCACGCTGACGGAATGCCTGAGGATGGGTTGCCCTACGATTCTCAGGGATCTGACATCGATTCCACGAATCCAGAGGCGGCGAAGTGGTTCTGGGGAGTCGTGAAAGATAACATCGCAAGCAAAGGGTTCGATTCCTTCTGGGCGGACGAGACTGAGCCAGATCTACCGCCGAATGGTAGTTACTACAAAATCGGACCAGGTACCCAGTATTTCAACGTGTATCCACTTTTTCATACCGCTGCATTTAACAATGGGATACGCAACGACCTCCCGGGCCAGCGGGCCCTTATCCTCTCTCGTGATGCCTATCTTGGCGCACAGCATAACGGGGCGATCTTCTGGTCCTCTGATATTTTCCCGACTTGGGATGTGCTAAAGCGGCAAATCCCCACAGGGCTGGATGTAACTGCTTCGGGCATCGCTTATTGGGGAAATGACATTGGCGGATGGCAGGCGCTACCAAAGACTCACGCACCTACCTATGCGCCGCTTATCGATCCATCCGACGCTCGCGCTAATGTAGGAGGCTATGATGACTACCCAGAGCTTTATGTGCGCTGGTATCAATACGGCGTCTTTCAGCCGAACTTCAGAACCCACGGTACCCGCCCGCAGAATGAAGTATGGTCATACGGCAAACAGGCAGAACCTATCCTGGAAAAATATCTTCGGCTGCGGTATGAATTAATGCCGTACATATATTCGCTTGCGTACTACACGCACACGACTGGCGCTCCATTCATGCGCGCGCTATTTATGGACTTTCCAAATGATCCGAAGGTCGCGGACATTGGCAACGAGTATATGTTTGGACCAGCATTCCTGGTGGCGCCAGTAACGTCCCAGGGGCAGACCACGAAGAGCGTCTATTTGCCTGCGGGGACGGTATGGTACAACTACTGGACAAAAGAGAAGTTCGATGGCGGCCAGACGGTCCAGGTAAACGCACCGATCGATACGATTCCGCTGTTCGTAAAGGCAGGTTCGATTGTGCCGTTGGGCAGTGTCGTTGAGAGTACCCGCGACAAGCAGAGCATTGCGCGTGTCGAGGTATATCCGGGAGCCGATGGCAACTTCACGCTCTACAACGATGATGGACTGACGTATGCGTATGAAAAGGGCAATAGTCAGATTACTCATATTCACTGGGACGACACAGCCCGGAAACTGACACAGACCGGAGCCACGGCCTGGAGCGGCGATGGCGTTGTGAAGGTAGTATCGCAGCGGTAGCATCCCTATGCCATTGCGGAACGCGCGCAGCAAGGACCGGTTCAGAGGGTCTTCTACTCTTGAGCCGGACCTTCCCGCTGCAGGACTCTTCACGATTCAACTTTGCTCGTGGTGCACTTTGTTTCTGCACCATCGACGTACAAGTCTTACGTAGACGCGGAGGCGGAAGTGCTCAAAGCGATCGTTCTTGGGATGTTTGTGGTTGGTGCTCAACTCGGAGCGTCCGCTCAAACCGGAATACAGCCAAAGGCATCTATTGATGTTAAGTCGGTTGTAGGTGCCCAAAACTACGACAAGCTCCTACTGCGTCTGAGATCGCTAAACGACGACATCGAATCCAAAGGTCTTCACGACTTCCCCGGCACAAGCGGGAAGATGCTGACAGGATATGCGTATGGCGAGTATTATGACTGGGATCTGTATTTTGAGAATATATACCTATCCTATTATGGCGAAAGCAAGTACAACTTTACAAATTTCAAGGTATTTCTTGACCGCCAACAGCCTGACGGGTTCGTTTCCCGGACGATAGGAATCACATATCCAAAACCCAGGCAAATGTTCAAGCCGTTCCTCGCCCAGATAGCCGTGCTTGGTTCAAAGCAAAACGGCGATAGCTATGAGTGGCTCCGGGAGCGTTACTATGAGCGGCTCCAGAAATATCTGCAGCGGTGGTTTGCTTATGACACGGACGGGAATGGACTTCCCGTGTGGAACAGTTCTGACGCCAGCGGCATGGATAACCAGATCTCGCGTTCAGGAGATCTGGACACCTACCAGGATGAGGGAGTCGATCTTGCCTGTGAGCTGTATCGCGAGTTGCAGGCGATGGAGGTAATCTCCAGTAAGCTCGGAAAAACGGATGACGAGGCGGCGTATGCAATGCAGGCGGCGAAACTCGCGAAGGATATCAACGCGGTCTTCTGGGACGAAACAGACGGCTTCTACTATGACCGCAATCAGAAGACAGGCAAACAGATCAAAGTGAAGTCAATTGCCGGCTTCTTCCCCTTGTGGGCTGGTGTGGCATCGCGCAAGCAGGCTGAACGCCTGGTTCGCGAGAGCAATACGTACGGTTGAAGAGGTCAACATAACTGTAGCGAACAAGGTGGAAGCAGGTAAACGTAGGATGACCCCTCCCGGCTCAACAATGACTGCACGAACTGGCGCTGACGAACGGTCAGAAAGCGGTTGGATTCAAACCAGGAGATCAGCCCCTCGGCGTTTTCAAGTTGCGTTTCATAGATGTCCCTGGTTTCAAGCGCCTGCCCGAGAAGTTCGATGAGATACCCGTCGTCCAGCATCTGTTCCAGGCGGGGGATTAGGTAGGTTACAGCCATGCCCTTTGCGCTTCGCTCCAGTAGCCTTTGGTCCGGTAAGCGGAAATCAAGCCGTCGAGCTTCCCCTGCTCAGTCCCGGTTAGGCGAAGGCCCTCAGCAGCCAGCTCTCGAAGGTAGGTGAAGACGACCAGGTTAGCCTGACCTATCCTCTCAGCTTTCAAACGAGCCCTGGCGACCACCGACAACTGCCGGGCTGGAGCAATCATTCAGGGCTCCGTTCACGCCCCACTGCCCTGCGCTTCCGGCTTCATCGCCCACCTCCAACGGTTACAGTTCCCGGTTTTGGCCGGGAAGAACCCATGTCCAAGCCCATGGCCTGCGGGACCGGGGAGGGATCGGAGAACAGGAACTCTCCCATCCCCTCCCGCCAGAGCCGGGTTAGAAGATGGGCGGGGTGGACCTTGAAGACCTTGCCATCATAGCGGCTTAGGAGATTCCCGTTCTTGTTGAACTTCTTGAAGACCCGCTGGATACCCCGGGGTCCCGCAGCCACTCGGCAAAGAACCTACTGGCAATCCGACGAGTCTGAGGCCGTAGCCGATCAGTATTCCCCAGCGGTTCGACAATCCGGTACTTCGCAAAGAAGTCGAAGCCTATAATTGCAGGTAGGGTGGCGAGGCTGATGTTATTCCGCCTGATGTCCTCCCACTCGTCGCTGGCGACCTTGCGAGTGCGGTGCAGTACCTGGTGGACATCCGGCTTCTTCACCGGGATGACAAGACGACTGTTCAAGCGGTCAACATAAC
>CAVZNE010000081.1:0-15432 GCA_963776445.1 Terriglobales bacterium | reverse complement strand
ATGAGGCGACGCTGTCATGAAATCAAAAGGATTGTTTCTCCTCGTAGTGGTTGGAGTTTTCTCGCTCCTGCATCCGCCGAAGTGTCATTCCGAGACCGCAGAAGAAATGCTGTCGGCTTGCCGAACTATCACTCAAACAAAGGTTTCTGACGGACACATCATACTTAACAAGACATTTGAAACCGGGTTGTGTTGGGGTGCATTTGCCTCTCTGGAATCGGCGACTAACTTCTCCGATCGGAATAACCATCCCCTACTTGACGTTTGCGTCCCAAAGGACTTCACTCGTACCCAACTAATTGCGATTTTCGTTGCGTACATTGAGAAGCATCCCGAACAATACAGTTGGGAGTTCTTCCAAGTTGCGACAAATTCTCTACTAGACGTATGGGCATGTAAATCGCCGACCAAGTAGAGGGAGGGGTAGCAATTGAAAGGATACCTATGAGTGACGAAAAACCACTAACACGGGAACAGATGAATCGGTTCATGGAGAAGATTAAAGAACCGTTCAACGAAGCCCAACAGCAGAAGCGCAGAAGCGTAGAAATCAGTACCGGATTCTTTGAAAAAATTGCTGCTCTGAGTGCTGGTTCCACCGCTGTCTTAGCATCAATCATTCTGGCGATTGCGAACAAAACCGACATCCACACAGGGCGAGCACAAACAGTCGTTCACGATCTTCTCCGGATTGCTTTCGTGTTGGGTGCATCGCTGATTTGTTCAGTGCTGCACAATTTCTTTGGGACGCTAGTTGCGAGAGCAGATGCAGCAGTTGCAGATTCTCATCTTTTGGAACAAATAATCGTGAAGTCACTGCCCCTCGTTCAAGAAGTTACGCCAGAAGTTGACGATGCGACCGTGACACAGGTTGAAGAAATCATGCGCGCCCAAATGTCTCCAAAATTCAAGGGGCGGCTAAGATTGAGAACTGTTTTCTATGTGGCTGCAACTTGCTTGGGCAGTCTATCTACGGTGGCTTTTATGGCCGCTTTTGTTCTCGTGATAGTGTACCTGTCCAGACTCTGGTAGAGAGGATTTTGGCAGGTGGCCCACACACTGATCATGCCATCCATCTGTCGTACCCAAAAAGATAGGGCTGTGCCCCATTCATCGCGGTTTTATAAGGCCGCGATGTACGGGGCACAGTCCCTGACACTGTGATGAGTGGGCCCCCTGCCAGGGTGGGTTAGTCTGCAACTTGTACCATGTAGAGTCCGCTGTTGATGTGCGTTCCCTGTACGCGAGATATCACGCCAGCGAGCACCGCGTCTTCAATGCACCTCTTCAATGCCTGGGACGGATAAGCAGCCTTGCGAAAACACGTTACATTAGCCGTGTTGTGTTGAATGTAAGCGTAACTTACGATGCGATTGCGGTGCATCTCTCGAGTGACACGATGAGCCTTGATCCATGCGCCACTAAACGGTGAGTCGACGTATTTGCGAAGGCACTTTAACAGCACAGCGTTCTGTCTGGACTGGAGCGAGCGCGAGATATCGTCAACGTCAACGTTCTCGCTAACTTCTTGCCTAATCTTCCCTCTGGATGCCTTCGGGACTGTTTTTGTGTCGGGGGGCAAGGAGTCTGTCGGGGCGATCAACCCTTCACTCGCAAAGGCATAGCCATTGCGGGCAGCAACTTTACGGAATTCAGCTTCATGAATCTCCGTGTACTCAATGCCTATTTGATCGAGAAAATCACGAATCGACCGCGGAATACTCGGAGCGACCAGCCACATCTGAACGTTCCCGGTATTCTTCTCTCGCAAGGCATCGCTATATCTCGCTAACTGGGTGGCGTTCTCATATTTTGCCGGAACTGCCTTCAATTCCATCAGAACTTGCGTTCCGAATTCATCGACGAACAAGAGATCGTATCGTCCGAACTCGTGAAAATTCCCTTGGCGCCCTTGCAGTGTGAACCTATGTCGCGGGAAAAACTCATCTGGGTGTCCTGCGATCAGGTCTTCCATTTCTCTTTCGAGCACGGTACCTCGCAATCCTTCGCGCACTCATGGCAATTCTCGAACCATTCATTGTATAAGGGAGCAGGACAGCGGGCGGCCCAGATCCGGACTTTCGGACCTGGGGTAGCACTTGCAAAGAATTACCCTTCCCTGGCGCACACTGGCAGATAGCGAGAGAGGTGTGCGAAACCCCGCAGCGGGGAGAAAAATTCCTGCCCCCACCCCCCCCTGCCTGTTTGCAGGTCCTGCAATATGCATGGTTTTGCTGCTAAAACGCAAGGAATAAGCAGCTTAGTACGGCATAAAGTGAGCAAATCGACCCGTAAAACGGCCAATTCCAGCCCGATTTGAGTCGTTTTTGAGGCATTTTGAGCCATTTTTCAGCCAAAAATACCGCTTTTTTGGCTGAAAATGGCGCCTGTCTCTTGACCTTCGCGGTGGCTGCTTAAAACACCTTCAGCCGGATGATGAAGTACTTCTTCGGGTCTTCGCGGATGCTCTTCACCAACTGCTGGGTCTGGTCCAGGGTCTGGTCGGCGTGGTCGTAGAGCGAGCGGTTCTTGACCAACTGGCCCAGCGAGCCCTGGCCTTCGTCCACGCTGGTCAGGATGTTGTCCAGGCGGGTTACCGTATCGTCGAGCCTCTGCGCAAAGGCCGGGTCCTTGGCCAGTTTGCCCAGGGAACCCTTGCCGGCGTTGACTTCGGCCACTAACTGATTGGTATTGGCCACGGCGGCGTTCAGGTTGTTGTAGAGCGTGTCGTCCTTGAGCAGTTTGCCGGCGCTGCCTTTGCCGTCGCTCAAATCCACGGTGATCTTGTTGAGCCGGTCGACGGCCGAGTTGGCGCGCGTATAGAGCGTGTCGTCGTTGACCAGCTTGCCCAGAGATCCCTTGCCCTCGGAGACGGCCTTGGTGACGGTGTCGAGGTTGTTGGCGATGGAGACGATCTTGTGGGCCAGGTCGGGATCGTTGATGAGCGTGCCGAGGGTGCCGCGCTTGGAGTTGAGCGTGTTGACCAGGGTATCGACCTTGCGAATCAGCGCGCTGACGTCCTGGATGGAGCCGTTGCTGGTGCGGATCACGTCCTGAATGGTGGGCGCGCCGGTGGCTTTGAGTTCGGCGTTGTTGCCCGGAGCGGGCCCGGAGGCGTGGGCCGAGGTGATATCGATGTAGCTGTCGCCCAGAACGCCTGCCTGGGCAATGGTGGCGGAGGAATCGACGTGCAGCAGGGGATCGTATTTGTGGTCCACCTGCATGGTCACTTCTACCGGCGAGGGGTTGCGCTCGGGAACCACGCGCACCCGGATCACGTTGCCGATGGTGACGCCCTCCAGCGTGACCGGCGCGCCGTTCTTGATGCCCGCCGCATTGTCAAAGTAGGCGCGCAGCACCAGCTTGTGCGAAAACAGCCCGCCCGAGGAACCGGACATGAGAAAAATGAGCATGATCAGGATGGCCATGGCGGCCAGCACCAATGCGCCCACTCTCAGTTGCGACCACTGAATCTCTTTGCGGCTCGGCACAGAACTCCCCCGGCTCAATTAAGCCTGTTAACGCTTGAGGATAGCAGAAAGGGCAGGGTTCATCGCCCGTCTTCCAGTACGACGCTGGCCATGGCCAGGCCGGTGGTGTGGGTGATGGAAACAGCGGCGTGAACCACGCCCAGGCGGGCGGCAAACTCCGCGGCGCGCCCGTGGAACTTGAGGGTGGGCCGGCCGCTGGGTTCGCGCACCACCTCGATCTCAAGCCAGTTGACCCCGTAGCTGATGCCCGTCCCCAGGGCCTTTGCGCCCGCCTCCTTGGCGGCAAAGCGCGCCGCAAAGCTCTCTGCGGAGTTGCGCTTGCGCAGGCAATAGGCCTGCTCGGCGGCAGTATAGACGCGGGCCAGAAAGCGCTGTCCGTAGCGATCCATGGACTTCTGGATGCGCCCTATCTCGGTCAGGTCGATGCCGGAGCCAACAATCATGTCTATTAAGCTACATCATTCCGTTTTTGGAGGGTTTGGGCCCCGGGCTCGCGCCGCACTTGTCCTGGATACGGAAGGCGCATCGCGCGCCTCCAATTACCAGCGCACGGCTCTCCCGCGCTCGATGGAGTCGAAGGTGTTCCAAAGCCGGTCAAGACCGTTCGACTCCAGCACAATGGTTATGCTGTCGAGCCCGTCTCCGATAAGAACCCTGTGAGGCTGACTATGCTGGATAACGGTTCCGGGCAAGCGATGAGCGTTCCTTGGGCGATGGAGATGAAGGCCATCTCCGTCGAAGATCCGGCCCGGCTGGTGCAGACCCTCACGGGCGCCATTTTGGGCTGTGGCGGCTGGGTGCTGAGCCGCGGCGCCAACGATACGGGCGCGGTGAGCATGCTGTTTGAGTTCGAACGGCATGCCTGCCTGGACATCTATAGTTTGTTGATTGCCGCCGGCCTGGAACTGAGCCAGAGCGGGCATCTGCGCTTTACCGAACTGTGCCAGTGCACCCGCAACCAGCAGCGGGATTGCGGCGCGGAGATTGCCAGCGTCGACCTGGAGATTCAGACTTTTCCGGTGGAAACGGCGCACGGGTCCCGCGCCTGCCAGATAGCCTAGCCCGCTTCCATCAGCCCATAGCGCCGCTGCCACGATTCCTTGAGCCGCGCCCAGACGCGCGCCCGCTCGGCTCCGGTTCCTTCGCTGCCTTTGTCTTTTTCAGGAACGTTGACGAAGCGCACGGCCTCCTGTTTGGCCAGCTCCAGGAGTTGCCGGTCGCGCACCAGGTTGGCCACGCGGAAATCGGGCAGCCCGGCCTGCCGCGTGCCGAAGAACTCGCCGGGGCCGCGCTGCATGAGGTCCAGCTCCGCCAGTTCAAATCCGTCCTGGGTGCGGACCATGGCGTTGAGCCGCTCCTCGCCCAACTCGGAAACCTTGGGACCGGTGATCAGAATGCAGTAGCTCTTGGCCGCGCCACGGCCCACGCGCCCGCGCAACTGGTGCAACTGCGCCAGCCCGAACCGCTCGGCGTGCTCCACCACCATCACCGTGGCGTTGGGCACATCCACGCCCACTTCGACCACCGTGGTGGCCACCAGCACGTCGATTTCGCCGCGCTGGAAGCGGCGCATGGTCACCTCCTTGTCGTCGGCGTCGAGGCGGCCGTGCAACAGGCCCACGCGCAAGCCAGCCAGGGGGCCGGCGCTCAGCTTTTCGTGCATTTCGACAGCCGACTTCAAGCCCGACTTCGCGTCCGGACTGGCTTCCTGCGCGGCTTTGGGGAACAGCTCCGGCGTCTTCTTTTTGCGGGCGGTTTTAGGCGCAGGGGCTGGCGGCGGCTCCAGGCCCGCCTCGTCGTCGTGGGAGAAATCCAGCTCCGGCTGGTCCTCCTTGGTCCCTTCAATCACCGGGTAGACGATGTAGGCCTGGCGGCCTTGCTCCACCTGCTTGCGCACAAAATCCCACACCTCGCCGGAGCGCTCGCCGGGAACGCGGCGGGTCACGATGGGCGTCCGGCCGGGCGGCAGTTCGTCCAGAATGCTCACGTCCAGGTCGCCGTAGAGCGACAGCGCCAGGGTGCGCGGAATGGGCGTGGCGGTCATCACCAGCACGTCCGGCTCCGCCTGATTGGGCTTTTTCATCAGCTTGAAGCGCTGCAAGACGCCGAAGCGGTGCTGCTCGTCGACGACAACCAGGCCCAACCGGTCGAACTCGACTTTTTCTTCGATCAGGGCATGGGTGCCGATGACCAGTTGCGCGTCTCCGCGATTGATCTGGGCGCGGGTATCGCGCTTGCGGGCCTCGTCCAGGGAGCCGGTCAGCAGCACAATGCGCGGCTTGCGGGAGGACTTTTCCAGCAGCTTGCGCATGGCCAAAAAATGCTGTGTGGCCAAGATTTCAGTGGGCGCCATCAACGCCGCCTGGTAGCCGTTTTCCATGGCCACCAGCATGGCTTGCAGGGCCACAATGGTCTTGCCCGAGCCCACGTCGCCTTGCAGCAGGCGGCGCATGGGGCTGGGCTGGCGCATGTCGGCAACAATTTCGCCCAGCGCGCGCTTTTGCGCTTTGGTGGGATGGAAGGGCAGCACCTCGCGCAGGGCCTCGCGCACCTTGTCGTTGGTCACAAAGCCGATTCCCTCGCGCTTGCGCATGCGGCGGCGCTTCAGCTCCAGGCCCAACTCCAGGAAAAACAGCTCCTCAAAAATCAGCCGCCGGTGGGCCGCGGTGGAGGAATCCATCAACTGCACAAGGGGCGTGCCTTCGGGCGGAAAATGCACCTCGCGTAGCGCCGTTTCGCGATCGGGCAGGCTGAGCCGGCTGAGCAGCTCGCGGGGCAGGCACTCCGGCACCGCGCCGCGCATGGCCTCCAGAAGATTGAAGATGGTTTTGCGCTGCCAGCGCGAGGTCAGCCGCGCGCCGCCCAGCGATTCGTAGACCGGCGTAATTCGGCCTACTTCAAGCATTTGAGTTTCGGCGTCGTCGGTGGCGTCGGGCAGAATCTCAAACTGCGGCTGGATCATCTTGAAATTGCTGATTGAGCGCGATGGCTCGACCTTGCCGAAGACGGCTATCGTCTGGCCGGCATGGAATTTGCCGTTCAGGTAGGTTCCGTTGAACCACATGCACTTCATGGCCAGACGGCCCTGGCCGACAGTCAGCTCGAAGATGGGCATGCGTTTGGTGTGCAGCAGGGCCGAGCCGCGGACTTCGGCGATGACGCTGGCCATTTCGCCGGCCTTCAGTTCGTCCAGGCTGCGCGGGTTCTGGCGGTCTTCATAGCGGAAGGGAAGGTGGTAGAGCAGGTCTTCGGCGGTCTGAATGCCCTTGGCGGCGAGCATCTCCGCCACGCGCGGACCCACGCCGCGCACATACATTACAGGAGTATCCAAGCCGGGCACACTTCGGATGCTAAATGGCTTGCGTGCAGACGGACAAACCCGGCTGCACGCGAAGAGGGAAAAACCGGGCCTAAAGCAGAGCCTGGCGCGCCGCGCGCACTTCGGCCGCGAGCACGTGCAGCACCTTCAGCGGCACCGACGGATCCGACTGCATCAGGTCTTCAAAGTCGGCGCGCGCCACAAATCCGAATGTGGAGCCCTTCATGGCGCTGGCTGTCAGGGAGTAAGGCTCATTGCCCACCAGGCCGGGCAGGCCGAGCAGCGAGCCGACTGTTGGCTTCATGCACAACACCACCTCGCCAGAGGGCGAGGTCATGGTCAGGGTCGCTTCACCCTGGTGGAGAATGTACAGGCCGTCGGGGGTTCCCCCCTGGTTGAACAGAACGCGGTCCTGGTCGCAAACGACCGGCACAGAGCGCTTCTCCAGCACCTGGATCAAATCGCGGTCGGCAAGAAATGCGAGTGTATCCAACTTCACACAAGAAACCATAGGTTATAACCTGCAATGTCGGGAAATAGGAGAATGTTGACGAATTCTCTCTATGAGTGTTCCATCTGTTTCAGGGGCTATCTGTGATATAGGTCACATTACGACAGAAGCAGCGTGGAATGAAAGGGTTATTGCCAGGCTTCCTGCCGCCTTAGCGCGGCGGAATTGCAGGCTGAACGCGGCAAGGCCCCAGGGAATCGAGACACCTGGGGCCTTTGCGGGCTTCTAGAACGGCTATTTCGCTTCGGGTTTGCCTACGATCAGGTCGTTGTTCCACAGCGCCAGAACGATGTCGATCTGCCCATCCTGCTCCACGCCGGCATCCTTGGTCACCGCCTGCCACAAGGCGCTTCTCGACCAGCGCTGCTCTCCCGCAAGCAGCAGTTTGGCGGCGGCCACGGCGCAGGCCTTGTCGTCCTTGGCCTTCACATATTCGCCGGCGGGAATGTTCATGACCAGGCCCTCTTCGCACAGGCCCAGAAAGGCTCCGCGGGGCGCGCTCTTCTTCCGCGCGGCCGGACTGGTGGGGTACAACTTTTCGAGAGCGTTCTCCCAACGATCGATTGCACTCGTGCCATAAATTCCCTGCCGCACCGCCAGGATTGCTGCTTCACCGTACCGGTTTGCCATCGTGAACTCCCATTCTGCACAGACTGCGATTTTACTATCGACCTGCTGTTGCGGGTTACAGGGCAGGTAATTCCTGTTTGACGGGGTGAAGTCCGCCGCGCGGCAGGGAAGTCCGACCGCCTGATCCAACCGTCCCGTCAGCCCCACAGATCGGGGGTTTTCACCGGCTTGCCTTGCAGTTTGAGGTAATAGAACAATTGCCCCTTGTGCTGGTTCAGGTGCTCCAGCATGAACAGCATGTGCCGGCCCAGAACCTCCGGCGCCGCGGGAGCCCACGGAGCGGCAACCTGCTTGTTGGCCAACTCCTGCTCGCCGGCCTGTTCGATCATCTTCAGCGTCAGCGCCTTGTCCTCTGCCAGCAGCTTGCGGGCCTCGTCGACGCTTGCTGTCGAAGGCATTTTTTCCGCGGGCGGCATCATCTCTTCCAGGGCCATGTCCTCCAGTTTCATTCCTGGCGGCAGGCCCCAATCGCCGGTCATGAATCCCTTGCAACCGGCGCCGCAGGATCCGGTCATGTGCTTCAGCAACTGGCCTACGGTCATCCAGTTGCTGCCGCTCTCCGGCTTCCACTGCAGGCTGTCCGCGTCCACCATGCCTATCAACCGGTCGGCAGCGGCGTAGGTCCTTTCCAACTCGTTCTTCAAAAGCTCGGTCCAGTTCACCTTGGTTCTCCTTTCGCGGTCCATTTTCCGGCACAGCGAGTGTAGGAGCGCCGCCGTTCCGGCGCAAGCGCTTTTCGATGCGGAGATTAGAGCCCTATTCTCCGCAAAACCCGCGGAGATTACGCGCTCTATTCTCCGCAAAACATGCGGAGAATCTATCCCATCTTGGTTTCCGGTCACCGGGAACCATTTCTTCTAACTCCGCGTATCTTCTGCCAAGGTGAGTTGTGCCCGGCAGCTTTGCTACACTGCACCTGATACCGGTCCTTCGGTAAGTCCATTTCCTAGCAGCACAAAATGAACAGCGGGAGAGTCCATGCCAGTTGTCGAACTCGCGGGAGTCACCAAGGCCTACGAGAGCAAGGTTGCCGTCCGCAACCTGAGCCTTTCCATTGAGGCGGGCCAGATGTTTGGCCTGCTGGGGCCGAACGGAGCGGGCAAAACCAGCTCCATTCGCATGATGATGGGCATCACCATTCCGGACTCCGGCCAGATCAGCCTCTTCGGAAAGCCCTTCGAGCGCAAAAGCCTGGAGCGGGTGGGTTACCTGCCCGAGGAGCGCGGCCTCTACAAGAAGATGAAGGTCATGGACCAACTGGTCTTCTTCGGGCAATTGCACGGGCTTGACCCTCATGAAGCGCAAAAGCGCGCCACGGACTGGGCCAAACGCATGGAGATTGCCGATGCCCTGCACAAGAAGACCGAAGAGCTGTCCAAGGGCATGCAGCAGAAGATTCAGTTTATTGCCTGCCTGCTCCACGACCCCGGCCTCATCGTGATGGACGAGCCGTTCAGCGGCCTCGATCCGGTCAACGCCGTGCTGGTGGAGCGGACCCTGCTGGACCTCAAGGCTCAGGGCAAGGCCATCCTGTTCTCGACGCACCGCATGGATCAGGTGGAGAAGCTGTGCGACACCATCTGCCTCATCAATAATGGCGAGGCGGTGCTGGGCGGCCGCATGCGCGACATCAAGGCCACCTACGAGCGCAACCGCGTGATCGTGGAGTTTGAAGGCAGCGCCGAGTTCCTCAAGAGCGACGAAATCGAGGAGGCGAAGAACTTCTCCGGCCACGCCGAAATCAAGCTGCACCCGCATGGCGATGCGCAAAAGCTGCTGCACGAAGCCGCCGCCATGGCCACCATCTATCGCTTTGAACTGGTCGAGCCCTCGCTCGAAGAGATCTTCATCCAGACCGTGGGAGGCAAGTCCGATGCGTAATATTCTCTTGATCGCCAAGCGGGAGTACCTGGAACAGATTCGCGGACGCGCCTTCCGGCTTTCCACCGTCCTGGTGCCGCTGCTGTTCGTGGTGATTGTCGGCATCATGTACCTCAGCGGCCGCGGCGCAGACTCCAGCAAGCACGTGGTCATCGCCTCCTCCGACGCTCTGCTTGCCGCCGATATGCGCACCCAATTACTGACGCGCAAGGACGCCAAGTTTGTTGTGGACGTGATCGCTCCGGCAACGGCCGAGGATCGCGACGCCCTGGTGCGGCAGGTCAAGGCCAAGGCCATCAACGGCTTTCTGTGGATTGAGACCGCTGCCGGCAAGGAACCAGCCGCAACCTACGTGTCCACATCGTCCGGCGACTTCATCACCGACGCCCGGCTGGGATCGGCGCTCAATCGCGCTCTGGTCCGCGAGCGGCTGGCCGCCAACGGAGTGCAGGCCGGCAACGTGGAGGCGCTGCTCAAGAACGTCGAAATCGAGACCCGCCAGGTGAGCAAGGAAGGCATGGAAGTGAAGAGCAACGCCATGACCTCCTTCTACAAGGGCTACCTGATGGCGTTTCTGCTTTCCATGACCACCGTGGTTTACGGCCTCAACGTGGCCCGCTCCATCATTCAGGAGAAGACCTCGCGCATCTTCGAGGTCATGCTGGCGATTGCCAAACCCGGCGACATGCTGGCCGGCAAGCTGATTGGCGTGGGCGCGGTGGGCCTGACCCAAATCGCTATCTGGACGGTTGCCTCTGCCGCCATTGCCGGCTCGGCCCTGGCCGCGCCTATTCTCTCCGGCACGCTTTCCATCCATTTTTCGTGGGTTGAGGGGGTGCTGTTCCCGGTGTATTTCGTGCTCGGCTACCTGCTCTATGCCGCCCTGTTTGCCGGCCTGGCCGCTACCTGCGAAACCGAGCAGGAGCTGCAAATGTATACGCCGCTGGCCGCGCTGCCGGTCTGGCTCAGCTTTGCGCTGATCGTGATGGTGGTCAACAATCCGGACTCGCTGCTGTCGATTGCCGCGTCGCTGTTTCCGGCCACCGCGCCCATCATCATGATGCTGCGCATGGGCTCGCAAATGCCGCCGGTGTGGCAGTTTGTGGCGTCCATCGCGATCATGGTCCTGAGCATCTGGGGCGTGCTCTGGTTCTCCACGCGGCTCTACCGGGTGGGCATCCTGATGTACGGCAAGCGGGCTACACTGCCTGAGATTCTGCGCTGGCTGCGGTATAGCTAAACAGCTGCGCTAGCTCCGCTAACCCCGCCAGCTCCGCGAACTCCGCTAGAATTAGAGGTGTGAACCCCGCAGCCAGCCATAAATTCAGCCTCAGCCAGCGCCTCGTCCTCGCCGTTGTCCCGCTTGTGATGCGGGTCCTTATCTGGATGGTCGGCCTCACCTGGCGCTTTGAGGTGATTGCCGAAGAGGGCGTCGAGCCTGTTCTCTACGGCCAGAAGCCCGGCCCGGAGATTTACTGCTTCTGGCACCAGTGCGTGCTGCCCTGCACGGTCTACTTCCGCCGCTCCCGCGCCGTCATTCTCATCAGCCGCAGCTTCGACGGCGAGTTGATCACGCGCATCCTCAGGATGTTCGGCTTCGACGCAGTGCGCGGTTCCAGCTCGCGCGGCGGGCGCGAGGGCCTGCTGGGACTCAAGCGCACCCTCGAAAGCGGCCATACGGCGATTTTTACCGCCGATGGCCCCCTTGGCCCCATCTATCGCACCAAAATGGGCCCCATCAAGCTGGCGCAGATGACCGGCGCGCCCATCGGCGCCTTCCATCTGGAACCCGAGCACGCCTGGACCATGGGTTCCTGGGACCGCTTTTTGGTGCCCAAGCCCTTCACCCGTATTGTGGTCAGTTGGGCGCAATGGACGCATGTCCCCGCCGATTTCCCGGACGGCGAACTGGAGAGCAAGCGCCAGGAGCTGAACGATGCCATCGAGCGCGCGCGGCTGCGGGCGCTGGACTACTTCAAGAAGGCGCAAGCATGAGCGGACCTTCCCAAGAGAACCAGGCGGCCGGCCTGCTGGTCACCGACTTCGACTTCCATCTGCCCGCGGAGCTGATCGCGCAGCAGCCGCCCGCGGTGCGCGGCATGGACCGCATGCTGGTCGTGAATCGCTCGACCGGCGCATTGCGGGACGGCCAGTTTGCCGAGTTTCCTGCATTGCTGCAACCGGGCGATCTGCTGGTGCTCAACGACAGCCGCGTGATTCCCGCGCGACTTTATGCGCGGCGCACCCTGCTGCGCGACCACGAGAAGCCGACTGGCCGCATTGAAGTGCTGCTCACCGAACCGGTGGCCAACGATGACGGCGAAAACCAGTGGCGCGCCCTGGTGCGTCCGGGCCGCAAGGTCGCCATCGGCGAGCGCCTGGTCTTTTCTTCGTCCACGGGCGCCATCGAGCTGGAAGCCGAAGTGCTGGAGCGCGGCCAGTTTGGCGAGCGGCTTCTCCGCTTCGAGCCAGTTGCCGATTTCTTCGGCATTCTGGACCGCATCGGCCACATGCCGCTGCCGCCCTATATCCGCCGCGATGATGCGGTCGATGATCGCGAGCGCTACCAGACGGTCTACTCCCACGATCGCGGCTCCGTGGCCGCGCCCACCGCGGGGTTGCACTTTACGCCGCAAATCCTCGACGACCTCACGCAAAAAGGCGTTGAAATCGCCCGCGTCACGCTTCACGTCGGGCTGGGTACCTTTGCGCCGCTGCGCGTGGACCGCGTGGATGAGGTCCATCTGCACCGCGAACGCTATACGCTCTCCGCGGAGACCGCCGAAGCCGTGAATCGCGCCAAGGCGGAAGGCCGCCGCATTGTGGCCGTCGGCACCACCGCCGTGCGCACCCTGGAGCACTGCGCCCGCGAGGCGGCGGGCAGTCCGCTCCAGCCCCATAACGGTGCGACGGAGATCTTTATTTCGCCAGGCTATGAATTCCGCCTGGTGGGTGGCCTGCTGACCAACTTCCACCTGCCCCAGTCGAGCCTGCTGATGCTGGTTTCAGCTTTTGCCGGCCGCGAACGCGTCCTGGCCGCCTATAATCACGCGGTCGAAGAGAAGTACCGCTTCTTCAGCTACGGGGATTGCATGTTCCTGGGGTGAAGCAGGGCGCTGATCTCTCACCCCTGATCTCTGATCTCTGTCCTGCCCCTGATACACTCGGAACCGTGCCAAACGAATCCAAACCGCCCGTTTTCCTCCTCGACACCATGTCGTTCATCTTTCGCGCCTACCACGCGATGCAGCGCTCGCGGCCCATGTCCACGCGCGACGGGCTGCCCACGGCGGCTGTCTACGTCTTCGTGAACATGATCAAGAAGCTGCGCCAGGACTTTCAGCCGCAGTACTTTGCCGCCGTCTTCGACATGAGCGGCGAGGTCTTCCGCGACGAGCGGGCGCGCGCCATCGGCACCCTGCGCAAGTGGAACGGCAAGACGCAGAGCTTCGACGAGGTGGATTACGCGGGCTACAAGGCCAATCGCGCCGCCATGCCCGAAGACCTGCGCCGCCAGATTCCCTATATTCGCCGCGCCGTGGAGGCCCTGCGCATCCCCATTCTTGAGGCCGAGGGCTTCGAGGCTGACGACGTGATCGGCACGCTGGCCCGCGAGGCCGCGGAGTGCGGGCACCCGGTCTTCATCGTCAGTGGCGACAAGGACATGATGCAGTTGGTCACCGCGCAGGTGAAGATCCTGAACCCGCAAAAGGACAACCTGATTCTGGACCCCGCCAAGGTGGCGGAAGTGCTGGGCGTGCCGCCGGAAAAAGTGGTGGACGTGATGGCCCTGCGCGGCGACTCGGTGGACAATATTCCCGGCGCGCCCGGCATTGGCGACAAGGGCAGCGTGGACCTGATTGTCGAGTTCGGCAGCGTCGAGGCCGTGCTGGAACGCACCGCCGAGGTCAAGCGCAAAAGCTATCGCGAATCGCTGGAGCAGAACCGCGAAACCGTGCTGCTCTCGAAGGAACTGGTCACTATCGACAGCCATGTGCCGCTCGAGTTGGATCTGACCGCGATGGAGACGCAGGAGCCGGACACCGAGGCTTGCCGCGAACTGTTTACCGAGCTGGAGTTCACCTCCATGCTCAAGGAACTTACGCCCGCCGCGCCCACAGTTGCCGTTGAACTGCTTGAGGAGCCGACCGAAGAGCAGGCCGCCGCGTTTTATGCCGCGGCGCGCGCCCATGGATTCGCCTTCGCTCTCGATGCGAAACCGCCGGTCGAAGAGGCAGAAGACGAAGCGCCGCGGAACTTGTCGTTTCTGGACGCGTTTGAAGCGACGGAAAAGAAGGCCGTCTTCAGCGTGGGCGTCTGTGCCGCGCCTGCCGTGGCTTTGCGCCTGACGCTGACGCCGGAACTGAAGGCGGTGCTGGAAGACGCTGCGGTCCCCAAGCAGACCCACGACTGGAAGTCCGCGCTGCATCTACTCAGCGCGCAGGGCGTTACGTTGCGCGGAGCCGTGGACGACACCATGCTGCTTTCCTACGCGCTCAATCCCACCCACGCCTCGCCCTCGCTGGCCGACGTGGCCGCGCGTCACTCGCAGCCCGCGCCGTCCACTTTGGCGGCGGGTGCTGCGGCCATCCGCGCCCTGGTTCCCGAGCTGCGCAAATATGTGGAGGACGCGGGACTGCATCGCGTGTATGCCGACATCGACCTGCCCCTGGCGCCGGTACTTTTCCGCATGGAACAGGCCGGCGTGCGCATCGATCTGGGCGTGCTCGACGGACTCTCGCGCCGCTTCGCCATTGAGCTGCAACAGGTGAGCGAACGCATTTACGAATTGGCCGGCGAGCGCTTCAATATCAACTCGCCCAAACAACTGGGCGCGGTTCTGTTTACCAAGCTGGGCCTGCCCGCTCCGGCCGCGCGCGGCAAAAGCAAGTCCGTCTCCACCGCGCAGGACGTGCTGGAGTTTCTGGCCGATCAGCACGATGTTCCTCGCCTGGTGCTGGAATTCCGCCATCTCTCCAAACTCAAGTCGACTTACATCGACGCGCTGCCGCTGTTGGCTGACGCCGACTCGCGCGTGCACACCACGTTCATGGCGGCGGCCACGGCGACCGGGCGGCTTTCGTCCGTCAATCCGAACTTGCAGAACATTCCCATCCGCACCGAATTGGGCCGCGAGATTCGCGCCGCGTTTACTTCCGCGCCTGGCACGCAGTTGCTGTCGGCGGATTACTCGCAGATCGAGCTGCGCCTGCTGGCCCACTACAGCGGCGACCCGCTGCTGGTGCGCGCCTATCAGAACAACGAGGACATTCACACCCTTACCGCCAGCGAAGTTTTCGGCGTGCCTGTGGAGGCTATGGACAAGGAAACGCGCGGCCGCGCCAAGGCCGTCAATTTCGGCATTGTCTACGGCATCTCGCCCTTCGGTCTGGCTGCGCAACTGGGCATTCCGCAGCAGGAAGCGCGCGCCTACATCGATCGCTATTTCTTGCGTTACCAGGGCGTGAAGGCCTTCATCGAAAAGACGCTGGAAGAGACGCGCAAAACGGGCAGTGTGCGCACTCTTTTTGGCCGCGTCCGGCCCATTCCCGACATTGAGAGCCGCAACGCCAACCAGCGCGGATTAGCAATATCTGGTC
>CAVZNE010000080.1:0-4678 GCA_963776445.1 Terriglobales bacterium | reverse complement strand
AAAGACGCGCGGACCCGAACCCAGATCGTAAGTGCCGTCGACCGGAACCCATGCCTTGACGGCCATCAGGTTGTCGAAGAGGACGGAGCGATCGACTTGCAGGTCGCGGACCAGCGGGAACTTGCTGAGCGGCTCCACGCGGATGGGCTGCTCCAGATTGTCGACCAGCGCGGAGCAAGCCATGCGGGCCTTGCCGTTGATGCGCATGGCGCAGGACCCGCAAATCTCCTCAAGGCAATTGGAGTCGTAAGTGATGGGCGTGGTGGGATGGCCATCCGCGGTGACGGGATTGGCGGCGATCTCCATCATGGCGGAGACGACGTTCATGCCGGGCCGCCAGTCGAGTTCGAAGGTCTCCCACAGGGCGGGATCGTCGGGGCTGGCCTGGCGCTTGATTTCGAGAGTTACTTTTTTGTCTGCCATTGTCAGTCTCCCTTGCTCAATTGGTGGCGTCGTAGCGGCGCGGGCGGGGCTTGATGTACTGGGTATCGACTTCTTCAAACTCGAAGCGCGGACCGGCTGCATCGCCAGTGAATGCGGCCTTGGTGGTCTTGAGGAACTTCTCGTCGTTGCGGTCGGGGAAGTCGGGCTTGTAGTGCGCGCCGCGCGATTCGTCGCGGAGCAGCGCTCCCTGCGCGATGACGCGGGAGAGTTCCAGCATGTTCTTCAACTGGCGGGCAAAGGCGAAGCTGGTGTTGGCCCACTGGCTGCGATCCGAGAGGTTGACGTTCTTGTAGCGGTCGAGGAGTTCGACGACCTTTTCGTCGGCCTCTTTCAGGCCTTTGTTGTATCGGATAACCGTCGCGTGCTCGGTCATGGTCTGCCCGAGTTCGCGCCATAGCTTGAAGGGGTTTTCCGTGCCTTCGTTCTTGAGCAGCTTGCCGTTGATTTCTGCCTGACGGGCCAGCTCGGCGGCGTGGCCTCCATCGCCCTCAGCGGCAGGCAGGTTCCTGGCGTACTCCAGAGCATTGGGCCCGGAGCGGAAGCCGCCGAAGATGCAACTGACCAGGGAGTTTGCGCCTAGGCGGTTGGCGCCGTGGTACTGGTACTCGCACTCGCCGGCGGCAAAGATGCCGGGAATGCTGGTCATCTGGTTGAAGTCGACCCACAGGCCGCCCATGGTGTAGTGGACGCCGGGGAAGATCTTCATGGGCTCGTCGCGGGGATCGACGCCGACGAATTTCTCGTAGATTTCGAGAATGCCCTCGAGCTTGCGATTGAGGGTGGCGCGGTCGATGTGGGTAAGGTCGAGATAGACCATGGGCTGGCCGTCGAGGCCCAGGCCGAGCTGATAGACCACCTTGTGAATGGCGCGGGTGGCGACGTCGCGGGGGACCAGGTTGCCGTACTTGGGATACCACTCCTCGAGGAAGTAGAAGCGCTCGGAGGCGGGAATCTGTTTGACGGGGCGCGGATCGCCGGGGGTACGGGGTACCCAGACGCGCCCTCCTTCGCCGCGTGCCGACTCCGACATGAGGCGCAGCTTGTCTTCGCCGGGAATGCAGGTGGGGTGAACCTGGATGAATTCGCCGTTGCCGTAGAAAGCGCCCTGCTGGAAGATGGCGGACTGGGCGGAGCCGGTGCAGATGACGGAGTTGGTGCTTTTGCCGAAGATGGCGCCGGTGCCGCCGGTGGCCAGAATGATGGCGTCGGCATGGAAGGATCGGAGTTCCATGGTGCGCAGGTCGAGGGCAGTGATGCCGCGGGCCTGGCCTTTGGAGTCGAGCACGGCGGAGAGGAACTCCCAGCCTTCGTACTTGCGGACCTTGCCGTCGGACTCGTGGCGGCGGACCTGTTCATCGAGCGCGTAGAGCAACTGCTGGCCGGTGGTTGCGCCGGCAAAGGCGGTGCGGTTGTAGAGCGTGCCGCCGAAGCGGCGGAAGTCGAGCAGGCCCTCAGGGGTGCGGTTGAAGGGCACGCCCATGCGGTCGAGCAGGTCGATGATGGCTGGAGCAGCTTCGCACATGGCCTTGACGGGGGTCTGGTTGGCCAGGAAGTCGCCGCCGTAGATGGTGTCGTCGAAGTGCTTGTCGGTGGTGTCGCCTTCGCCCTTGAGATTCTTGGCGGCGTTGATGCCCCCCTGGGCGCAGACAGAGTGCGAGCGCTTGACCGGAACGATGGAGAACAGGTCGACGGTGCCGCCGGCCTCGGCGATCTTGATGACTGCGGCGAGGCCAGCCAGGCCTCCGCCAACCACAATGATTCTGGGTGATGCCATGAGAAGAACCTTTCAGAGATCAGGGGTCAGAGATCAGAGATCACGGACCCGTTGCCGTCTGTCAGCGTAGTACGGGAAGCCGAGAGGGGCTCAGGCCGATGTTTCAACGGCGCTGCCTTGAGCAACCACCTGAGAAACTGGCGCGATTACGGGGGCGTTGGGGTAGCTGGGGCCGACAAAGGCATAGATGCCGGCCAGTCCGATGACCGCGAGGACCAGGCCGATGGCCACGCAGACGTAGCCGAAGCGCTTGCGGGCGACTTTGCCGGGGGTGATGCCCCACTTGGCCGCGAACAGCCACACGCCGTAGGAGAAATGCCAGCAGATGGCGATCATGGCGATTATGTAAAAGGCCAGCATCCAGGGATTGGCCAGTTCCTGCTGCACCTTGGCGAAGGCGGCACCGGGATTCTCAGGCAGGCTGACGCCGAGGAAGCGCTGGCGGACGACGTGCTGCCCGATATAGGCGAAGGCGAGGAGGCCGGTATAGCGCTGGGCGGTATAGAGCCAGTTGCCAGCCCAGGGATAGTAGACGATGTTGGACTTGCCGCGCAGCCAGATATAGAGGCCATAGCAGGCGTGATAGAGGATGGGCAGAAAGATGAAGACCCACTCCAGCACGCGGACCAGGGGCAGGCCGTTGAGGAACTTGACCTGGGCGGCGTAGGCGGCGGGGCCTTTAAGGGCTTCGAAGTTGGAGAGCAGGTGCTCGATGAGGAAGGCACCGATGGGGACGATGCCGAGCAGCGAGTGCAGCTTGCGCCAGAGAAAGGTGGTTCCCTGGGCAGTGCGCAACGGCTGTACGCCGCGGCTAAGGGTGTGCGCGGCAGGAGGTTGAGCAGTTGCCATGACGTTCGGCTCCTAAAAGCTACAGGGTCAAAGTTCCGGGAGGCTAGGGGGTCGGCTTGGGGAAGAGGGGTACCTAGTCGGAATTTGATTCATTATTAGTGTCCTGCATCACCTTCGTCAAGGCGCGCGACACTGCTTCTATTTTGGTGGAGAAGCGTGGAGATTTTATACGCCCAGCATGGTCAACAAGGAAGCAAGGGCGCGGCCGCGATGGCTGAGAGAGAGCTTGGCTCCGAGTTCCAATTCGGCCATGGTGCAGTTGAGGTCGGGCAGGTAGAAGAGCGGATCGTAGCCAAAGCCGCCGGTGCCGCGCGGGGCTTCGAGAATGAGGCCCTCGACCGTGCCTTCGGCGGTGTGCAGGGCTACGCCGTCTTGCGCGGCTACCAGGACGCAGCGGTAACGGGCGGTGCGCTGGAGCGGCGGGATGCCGTTGAGGCGCTGCATCAGGAGCATGTTGTTCCAGACGTCGGTATTGTCGTTGGCGTCGGGTGAGTCAGTCATGCCCGCGTCGGCGGCAAAACGGGCGGAACGCACGCCGGGAGCGCCTCCAAGAGCATCGACCTCCAGGCCGGAGTCGTCGGCCATGACCCAAACGCCGGGGGCAAAGCGGGAGTAGTAGACGGCCTTGAGCGTGGCATTGGCGGCAAAGGTAGCGCCGCTTTCTTCCGGGGCGGGGATGATGTCGAGGCCCGGCAAGGGATCGATGTGCAGGGCGTGGACGGCGGCGGCAGTGCGAAAGTCGCGCAGTTTGCCGTGGCTGGTGGTGGCAGCGTAGAGACTGATGGCCATGAGGAGAGTGTAACGCGAGAGGGATTTTGCGTAGAGTCCGATTGCCTGGGATGTGGGTCTGATGGCGGGTCGCAGGGCCTTTGACAAAGGTATCCTGGCTTGCATAAGGTTATTCTGCCTTGAAAACATTTCATTTGAGGAAGTACATTTCGAGTTCCTCTGTTCTAAGCTGGTGTGCCGGGCACAGAACGCTTGTGGAGTGTTTGCTTTCCCACCCTTCGCAAAAAAACGCGAAGGATGGGGCACCCAGTTTCATCCACTTTAGGCGTCAGAGTTCGTGGGCGACGGCTGGCTTTCCAAAGCGGGGGAGAAAGCTGGACAATCATCAGGCTTCTTTTTGAAGGGTGAGCGGAGAGATGGAAATGAGATCAATGCGTTGGATCGCACTGGGTTTGGTTCTGGGAGCGGCGGCGCTGCCGCTGGTGGCGACGACGGTGAGGCCTGAGGCGGCGAATGGGCCGGTGGAGTTGCGCGCGGACGGCCTGAAGACGCCTTTGGGGCTGGACGATCCTGCGCCGCGGCTCTCCTGGCAGTTGCGGGACCCGGCGCGAGGCGCGAAGCAGACTGCGTATGAGGTTCTGGTTGCCTCGAAGGCGGAGTTGCTGCGCCAGGGCAAGGCCGATGTGTGGGACAGCGGGCGCGTGGAGTCGGGCCAATCGCTGAATGTGGCCTATAAAGGACCGGCGATTGCGGCGGGCACGCGGTACTTCTGGTGCGTGAAGGTGTGGGACGCGGCAGGCAAGCCGTATGCGGCCAGCGAGATCAGTTGGTGGGAGACGGGCCTGCTGAAACAGGATGCCTGGCGTGCCCAGTGGGTCGGCT
>CAVZNE010000079.1:0-15105 GCA_963776445.1 Terriglobales bacterium | reverse complement strand
TGAAGTCCCGCAGCAGCGCCTGCATTGTGGCTTCGCGCTGCGGAGTGGGGTCCTCGTTGATCTGGAGTTTGCGCTTCACGATGAGCCAGCGAATGTTGTGCGAGCGCGCCAGCTCCAGCAATTGAGCGGGTGAGTACGGATCGGTGGCGGGGTCGAAGAGCAACACCGGAAATTGCGGCAAGCGTCCGGTGGCGAAGTAGAAGGGGTCCTCGCCGGGAAGCAGGATCAGGCCGTCGGAGGCAGGAATATCTGCTGCGGCGAAGCGCAACAGTTCTTCGAATCCAGGCACAAAATTGCCCGGTGCGGCCATTCCTTTGAGTTGCGGCAGCGTCGCGTGCACCGCTGGTCCCTCGGGCAGTTGCACATACGACAGGCGCTCCTCACTGACCGTGTAAAGGCCGCCGCAGACCAGCAGCGTGGCCACAATGACCGCGGCCAGAGCCTGAGCCAGAATGCTGCTTTCCCGCAAGTTTCCTGGCGATGTGCCCCATGGCTTCACGGTTGCCAGGAAGGCGATCATCTCGGCGATGAGCAGGATGAGCAGCGGCCAGATGGCGTAGGTCGATCCCCAAAGTTGCTGCGAGAGCAGTGTGCCGTTGATGGCCACCAGCACAACGGCGGGCAGCAGGGTGCGCAGGCTCAAATTGCGGCTGAGGTTGAAGAGCGTGAGCGCGGCGGAGACGACCAGCAGCAGCGGCCACAAGGCCAGCAGGCTGTCGCCGCGTTCGTCGGCATCGTCATACAGAAACAGCGTGAACAAGGTCCAGAGAAACGGCGCAGCCAGCAGGACAAACGCCAGCAAGCGCGGCCATCGGCTGAACCATCGAGTCGTTCCGAACCGAATGTGCATCAGCAAGAGAGCGGCAGCTACGCAAGGCAGCATCCACAGCAAAGACGGCTGGGCATACACGCCGACCATGTTTTTGAAGCCAGGCAAACGCCGCTGGGCTGCGAACTGGATGGTCCAGTGGATGTAGTTGCCGACCCCGGCGGTCAGATGGATCAGCAGCCCGGCGGCGGCCAATGATGTTAGAGCGCCGGCCAGCACGGCCAGCAAAGCCGGAGTTCCGGGAGTGGGGGCCGGAGTGCGCCGGACAAGTTTCGCGGCAAGCAGCAGGCCGATTGCCGCCAGCGTGACCAGCAGCAGCGGCAATCCGATGTTTTGCTTGAAGAAGAGCGGCAATGCGACGGCAGCGCCCGCCAGAAACGCATGCACAAGGTTCGACGGGTTCGATTTGGAGACGGCTCCGACGTCCGGCGTCAGGCGCTGCAACAGCAGCAGCGCGCAGAGGATGGAGAAGGCGCAGTCGCAGTCGTAGGAGGGATGCGGCAGGATGCAGTAGATGCCTAGCACGGTGAGCGGCGCGGCCAGGAGCAGAGAGACAGGCCACGCAGAAGCCAGCCGCCCGCGCAGTGTGTCGAGCGCGATGCGCCACGCCAGCACCGTGCCCAGGCCTCCCACCACGGCGGCATAGAGAACGTGGTGGACAAAGACGCGCCCGGTGAGGCGGATGATCGCGGCCTGGATCAGAAACGTCAGCGGCGCATGGGCAAAAGGGAAGTCGCGATAGGGAACTTGTCCGAGGGCGATGCGGGTTGCGCTGTCCAGAACGTAGCTCAGGTCCCACAGAATGACAAGATGCGCGTTTTGCCAAAGGACCACGCCTGCGGTGGCCAAAAAGAGACCGGCCGCGGCGATGAAGTCGCGGAGACGCCAGCGGCCTGTGGGGCGAAACGATGCGAATTGGGCTCTCAGGCGCTTTTGCATGGCGTGGGCAGGACCGGAATCCGGCCGATTGGGGCTCCGGGACTTTCCGGCACAGGCCCCAGTTTATCGGACGGGTCGCAGGGCCATGCCTTGATCGAAATGCTCCGAGACGCGCAGGTAGCTTTCGTAGACCGCTTCCGGAATGTCGACATGGGGCAGGAAGTCCTTTCCCCTGGGGCCGTAGCCATTTTCATCGTCGTAAAGGCGCTCGATCTCTCCCAGGATCAGGCCGAGAAAGCGCTCCAGGGTCCATGTTCCCTCGGCCTGATCTTCGGCGAGGCGCAGCGCGTCCTCCGGCCCTGGCACGACCTTGGGAACAAAGACAGCATGGCTCAGAGTGCGGGCATCCGATCCGGCCAGGTCAGCTTCGCGCGTCCAGGTGAGGATGGAGCGGCGTTGCATGGTGGGATCCTGCAGAATCAGAACCGGTCCATCCAGCCCCCTATGCTGGAGGATTTCCAGGCTGTAGCGGGCGTTTTCAGCCGAGTTCCTTGAGCGATTCTCGATGCGGATACTGCCTGCGGGGATTGCGAAGGCTTCCTGCGCAACTACTGCATACATCTCTGCCTCTGCCATCGAATCCTGGATCAGGCCTTGCTGGACAAGTTCGCCAAAGCGGGAGTTGCGCAGATTCTGATAGAGCAGCGGAGTGGAATGGCCGGCTCCGCCGGAAAGAAGAAGAATTGCCGCACGCGCCCGATCGAGCAGGGTGCAGGCGGTGGCCAGAGTCTCCACGACCTGGTTGCCGAGCAGCACAATCGCGTCCAGGCTGCCCAGGATTCTGGGGCCCGGTCCGCTCCCCTGAAAGTCGTCGAGAGCCAGGTAAGCGCTGATGCGGTTGATGTCGCGAGCAAGCTGCTCTGTGCTGTTCATCATGGCTCCGACCCCCACTTTACACCGGCTTTGGCCTGTGAGCAGGCCCTACAATGAATCGGTATGCCTACCATCGTTCGTTCCCACGCAAAGATCAACCTTGGCCTCGGCATCGGCGCGCCGCGCCCCGATGGATTCCATGCGCTGACAACCGTCTATCAGACCCTGGAACTGTACGATCTGGTCACCGTAACGGCCCGGCCCGCGGCGGCAACGGCGTTGCGGCTCACCTCCAATGACAGCCGCGTGCCGACGGATGGCCGCAATACGGCCTGGAAGATGGCCGCCCTGGCGCTGGAAGCTCTGGGCCTCTCGGCGGAGGTCGAGATTCATATTGAAAAGAGGCTCCCGGTGCAGGGTGGGCTGGGCGCCGGTTCGGCCAACGCTGTGGCGGCTCTGGTGGGGCTGGAGGCGGAGCTGGGGTTGGCAAGTCAGCAGGTCAGCGGGTTAGCAAGTCAGCGGGTTAGCAAGTTAGCAAGTGAGCAGGTCAGCGAGTCGGTGAGTCAGCTGGGCACGGCCCTGTGGCAGGCAAGGCGGCTGGAAATTGCCGCTCAGGTCGGTTCGGATGTGCCCTTGTTTCTGATCGGGGGCGCGATTCTGGGGCTCGACCGGGGCCAGCAGGTCTATCCGCTGCCGGACTTTGAACCCACCTGGTGCGTCGTGGCCACGCCGGAAGTGGGGGTGTCCACGCCGCAGGCCTTTCGCGACTGGGACGCCCTCTGCATCGCCGAGGGTTTGACCCCCGAGGCCAGTGCAGATAAACTAAAAGAGTTGAGCCGCGCCTATGCCAGCGCCTTTGCGGGAGCAATCCCCGGAGGACGGCAGGGAGTTGGCTCCTCCGGTGTCCTTGCCGAAGGCGGGGACCTGGCCGGACCACAGGAGTCCGCGCTTGTCCGCACCGGGATCAGTAGCTGGATCCGAAACGACTTTGAACGCGTCGTCTTCTCCCAGCATCCCCCCCTTGCAGAAATCAAGCGTCTACTTTTGGGCTTCGGCACACCGGAGGCAGCCCTCCATGCTTCGCTGTCCGGGTCAGGTTCGGCGCTCTTCGGGTTGTATTTGACCCGTGGAGATGCGGAAGCGGCGCGCGAACGTTTGCGGCCGGCCGGAATCGCGAGTCACTTGACCCGCACCCTGCCGCGTCCTGCCTACTGGCGCGAAATGCTGACGCAATAGTCATGTTGACAGTCGTCTGCTGCGGGGTAGAAACTCGCCAGCGGCTGTAGGGGTCGGGTTTCCAATTTTCCGTGGTTCAACTGGCACCGGGCAAGGTGGTTTCTTTTCAGGAAGATTCCATTCAGGACCAGCGGCCGTGGTCAACAACGATTGGAAATTCGCTGGAGTTGGGCGATCGTCTAATGGTAGGACAGTGCCCTTTGGAGGCACTTGTCCAGGTTCGAATCCTGGTCGCCCAGCCAATTTTAGTGTGGATCCCGGAAAGCAGCCAAAGCCAACCAGCTTGGAGGTTCTCGGAAACATGGAAATGGAAGCATTGACGGTGACAGTGGAAAACAAGCAGCAGGTGAGCGGAGCAGTCGCGCCGGTGGAGATCGCGGAAAAAGGTCCTTTGCAGGGCTCGGCCGCGGAAGCCGCTGCCAGAGCGAAGGAAGCCAAGCCGGCTGCCGAGCGCAAGCGGACCCGCAACCTGAGCGAGGACAAGCGCTTCAAGCTCTTCACCGGCTCGGCCAACAGGCCGCTGACTGAAGAGATTGGACGCCACATCGGGGTTCCGGTGGGCGAGGCCAAGCTGCAGCGCTTTGCCGACGGCGAAGTTTACTTCCAACTGCTTGAGAATGTGCGTGGAGTGGACGTTTTTGTGGTTCAGCCCACCTGCTACCCGGTGGACCAGAATCTGGTGGAACTTCTGGTGATGATTGACGCGCTCAAACGGGCCTCGGCGGCCAGGATCACGGTGGTGGTTCCCTATTATGGGTACGCCCGCCAGGATCGCAAGGACCGCCCCCGCGTGGCCATCAGCGCCAAGCTCATCGCCGACCTGCTGACCACCGCCGGCGCCAATCGCGCGTTGTTTGTGGACCTGCACGCCGCACAGATTCAGGGCTTTTTCAATATTCCCGTCGATCATCTTTTCGCCAGCCCGGTGCTGGTGAGCTACTTCCGCGAACTCAAGTTGCCCAATCTCATCGTGGTTTCGCCGGATGCCGGCGGCGTGGAGCGGGCTCGCTTTTTTGCGCAGAAGATGGGGTCGCCGCTGGCCATTGTGGACAAGCGCCGCACCGACATGAACGTGACGGAAGTGATGCATGTGATCGGCGACGTGAGCGGCAAGACCTGCCTGATCATCGACGACATCATCGACACCGCAGGCACCCTGGTAAAGACCGTGGATGCCCTGTATGCCAACGGCGCGGCCTCGGTTTATGCCTGCGCCAGCCACCCGGTTCTTTCCGGGCCGGCCATTGACCGCATCGCCGCATCGCGCCTGGAACAGTTGGTTGTGACCAACACCATTCCTTTGCGGGAAGCGGCCCAGAAGCTGTCCAAGATCAAAGTGCTCTCTGTCGCCGGCCTGCTGGGCGCGGCCATTGAGAGCATTCACATGGAAACCAGCGTAAGTACGCTGTTTTCGTAAGAGATCAGGGGTCAGAGATCAGAGACAGTGACCCGGATCTATCACGAATCGCCAGTCGTCGGAAGGTCAAGGACGGGGATCAACAGGCAGTTTGCTGATCTCTGATCTCTGATCTCTGACCCCTGCCTTTACAAAGGGAGCGGACCCCAAGCGGCCCGTGCCCGAACCCAGGAAACGAGAGACCGAATGTCAGAAGTAGTCGTAGCCAAGCCCCGCGCAGGCAAGTTCACCAAGAACGCAGCGCGCCGTGTGCGCGTCGCGGGCAAGATTCCCGCCGTATTGTATGGCGCCGGCCACGAGCCGGTGGCAGTCGAAGTGGACCCCAAGCAGATTTCGAAGATCCTTTTCTCCGAGTCCGGCCACAACTCGATTTTCGATGTCGAGATTGAAGGCCTGCCCACCGCCAAGGCCATGATTGTGGACTGGCAGCGTGAGCCGATCAACGATCTGCTGATCCACATCGATCTGAAGCGCATTGCTCTGGACAAGACTCTCCGCGTCAAGGTGCGGGTCAAGCTGATCGGTGTCCCTGTCGGCGTCAAGGCCTCCGGCGGCATTCTGGATCAGGTGTTGCGCGAAGTCGAAATCGAGTGCCTGCCCGCCGACATTCCCAGCCACATCGATCTGGATGTCAGCAAGCTGGAACTCTACGGTTCGTTGCGCGTCAGCGATCTGCCCCACGCCGGCTCCATCAAGTTCCTCAATGCCGAGGATGCGACCGTGGTGCACGTGGTTTCGATTCGTGAGGAAGCGCCTACCGCAGCCGAGGCCGATGCCGCCGCTGTTGCTGCTGCGACTGCGGCAACCGGAGCAGAGCCGGAAGTTGCCAAGAAGGGCAAGACGGACGCAGAGGCCAAGAAACCCGAGGCGAAGAAGTAATCCTTGGCCGAGGCAAGTAAGTTCGGTCTCCCCGGCGGGCAAAAGTCGCCCGCCGCGCCCGGAGGGCCCCCACCCGAGTCAGAGAAGCGGAGTGGTCCTTTTCTGGTGGTGGGGCTGGGCAACCCAGGCCTGGAATATCTGTGGACCCCGCACAACGCGGGGTTCATGGCCATCGACCGCATCGCCCAGCAAGAGGGCGTTGTGGTCCAAAACCGGCGCTGCCGGGCCGCTACCGCAACCTGCCGCATGGCGGGGCGCGAAGTGATCCTGGCCAAGCCGGAAACCTTTATGAACCTGAGCGGGCTGGCAGTGGCCGCGCTGGTTCGAGAGTTTGGGGCTGACCCGGCGCAAGACCTGCTGGTTATTTATGACGAGCTGGATTTGACGCTGGGGAGTTTCAAGATCAGGGAACGCGGTTCGCCTGCAGGGCACAACGGAGCCCGCAGCATAACCGGTGCCCTGGGGAATCAGGAGTGGTTGCGTCTCCGCATTGGTGTGGGGCTGGATCTTCCTCCTGCGGCCATTGCGGCCGGCGGCGGCAGGCGTCTTGGAAAAGACTATCTGCTTTCGCCCATGCGCAAGGCGGATTTGACGGTACTGGACGAGGTTCTGGACCGGGTGGCAACGGCCACCCGCCGCATCCTCGAAGTGGGACCGGCAGCCGCCATGAACGAGTTCAACCGCCGTGAGCGAAACGGCCCGGCGGTGGAGTAAGCAAAGCAAGAAGCCGCCAAGGCTTGAGATGCGCCTTCCAATAGGAATTGGAAGACTTCGAGAGCCGGCGGTGGAGGCTGGACCCTGAGGGCCCAGCGGAAAGAGAAACCGGATGCCCCGTTTGTATGAGGTTATGTTCATTGTTCGGCCCGATGCGGTCGAAGAAGATATCGATAAGCTGATTGCCGGCTTTTCCACCACCGTGACGAATGGTGGAGGCGTGGTCAAGACTGTCGAGAAGATGGGCCGCCGCAAGCTCGCCTATACGGTGCGCAAGTTCAACGACGGCAACTACGTTCTGCTGACCGTGGAAGCCGACGGCGCAGGCGTACTGGAACTGGAACGCCGCTTGCGCGTCACCGAGCCGGTGATCAAATTCATCACCGTGCGCATTGACGAGGAAGAGAAGCGTCTGGCCAAGGTCAAGGCTGCCCGCGGCGTACGCCGCAAGGTGGAACCGACGGTTCCGGCCGTAGCTGCTCCTGCTGCTGTTGCCGCACCCGCGGCTCCGGCCGCTGTGGCCCCGGTTGCCGCCGTTCCCGCTGTCGAAGCGCCCGCTGAAGTTGCCGCCCCGGCCGCAGTTGCCGAGCCGGTCCAGGCCAGCGTCTAGGCAGGTTGTCCCGCATTGCCGCCGTCGGCTTTTGGTAACCGGCCCCGGCCCGATCCAGTGTTCCGTGGTCCCTTCAGGACCCTCCGGGACCGCAGAGAGTGAAGAGGAAATACTATGTCTGAAGAGACTCAAGCAAAGGCGTCTGAGACGGGCGCAAGCGCAGCACCCCAGGCTACGTCTGGATCGGATTCCGGTTCGGGTTCAGCACCCGCGTCCAGTCCGAATTCCGGTTCCAGTTCAGGTCCCCGCTCCGGCGGCGGCCGGCCCGCTGGCGGACGGCCCTCCGGTGGACCCGGCGGCCGCGGCAAGTTCTTCCGCCGCAAGAAGGTTTGCAAGTTCTGCACCGAGAAGATCGATGCGATCCCCTACCGCGATGTTCGCCTGCTGCAAGGGTTTGTGGCCGAGCGCGGCAAGATCGTGCCCCGGCGGCTTACCGGTGTTTGCACCAAGCACCAGCGCCGTTTGACCCGCGCCATCAAGCAGGCCCGGAATATCGCCCTGCTGCCGTTCGCAACGCGGCACTAGTCCCTCGATCGCCGCTTGTCTGGCTCGTGCTCACTCTTTCGTAACAGAGAGTGGCTAGCATAAGAACGAGTTGGACGGATGGCAATCTCCCGGATGCCGATGTAGAATCCTGCGCGGCCCGCATTGGCTGGCGTCTTCGTCGAAGCGACAAGACCACCCATAGCGGTCCGCCCGTAACACTGGAGATTTCCCATGGAAGTAATTCTGAAGGAAGACGTAGCCAATCTGGGCCACCGTGGAGATGTAGTCAAGGTGGCTGACGGCTACGGCCGTAACTTCCTGCTGCCCCGCAAACTGGCGCTGCAGGCTACCCTGGCCAACAAGGTCGTCATCGAGCAGATGAAGTCCGCCGCCGCCCGCCGCTTTGCGACGGAAAAGGCACAGGCCGAGGAACTGGCCATCAAGCTCACGCCGATCGTGCTGAGCTTTACCCGCAAGTCGGGCGAGGCCGGCCAGTTGTTTGGCTCGGTCACCTCTGCCGACATTGCCGCCGAGATCGAGACCAAGGGCGTTGAGATCGACCGCCGCAAGATTCAACTGGCGGAACCGATCAAGACCGTGGGCGACTACGACGTGGCCATCAAGCTGCATCGCGAAGTCACCGCGCATGTGAAGGTCAAGGTTGTGGCCGAAGCTACAGAGGAAGTGGCCGCCGAAACACCGGCCGCCGAGCCCGTAGCAGAAGTTCCCGCAGCCGAGTAGTTTAGACGCACTCGCACCTCACCCCCGCCTCTCGGTACGCCGAGGGGCGGTCGTGCGTGCGGCGAACTGGGCCATGCACAGGCTGACAGACTCACAGCCGATTTGCTTACGAACCGGCGACCATGGCCAGTGGGAGATTGCGGTCGGTGCGCAGGGTGGGGACGGCGGCCAGCAGGCTCTTGGTATAGGGGTGTTGCGGGGCGGTGAGGAGCTGGCGGCTGGGGCCGGTTTCCACGATTTCTCCGGCGCGCATGACGGCGACGCGGCTGGCCACTTCGCCCACGACTGCCAGGTCGTGAGAGATGAAGAGCATGGCCAATCCATGCTGCTTTTGCAGGTCCTTGAGCAGCTCCAGCACCTGCGCCTGCACGGTCACGTCGAGGGCGGTGGTGGGCTCGTCGGCGATCAGCAGGCGCGGCTTGTTGATGAGCGCCATGGCGATGAGGATGCGCTGCCGCTGGCCGCCGGAGAACTGGTGAGGATAGTCGCCGTAGCGATTGGCCGCATCGGGAATGGAGACCGCCTCCAGCGCGGCAATGGCGCGACGTTTGGACTCCTGGCCCGTCCACGAAGGGGCATGCGCCTCCGCGCTCTCGGCCACCTGGCGGCCGATGGACATGACGGGATTGAGGGCCGTCATGGGTTCCTGGAAGATCATGGCGATCTGCTGGCCGCGCAAGCGCCGCAGGAACTCGGGCGATTGCTGGAGCAGGTCGATTACGGGGCCGGAGACGCAATTACCGCCGGAGCTCAAGTCCCGGTTGCTACTCCAGAGAATCTGCCCCGCAACCAGCGCAGCCGGGCCCAGCAGGCCCATGATGGCCAGGGCGGTGGCGCTTTTGCCGGAGCCGGACTCGCCGACCAGGCCGAGGACTTCGCCTTCTTCCAGTTCGAGGCTGATGCCGCGCACCGCCTGTGCCGTTCCAAAACGGACCTGTAAATTGCGAATGTCGAGCAGCGCGGGCATGAAACAATCGTAGACTATCGCGCACTTGAGCTGGGCAGGCGAGGATGTTTCTGACCGCATGAGTGTGAGCTATCAGTTCATGCTTTCCCAGGTCCCAAGATCGGGACCAGGGGCACCCGCTTTAGCTTCTGAAAATCTGCCCGAGATATGCTCCCTTTCCAGCAACCTTTAAATCACTGGCGGGTTCAAGAAGGAGAGAGCGGGGTATGGCTCAACCACGCCGATCGAGTCCGGATCGGCGAATGGGCGGCAAACACCAGGTATGCAAACTCTCTCTCAGCGAAGCGGCTGTCTCGAAAGAATCAAGAAACTCGCGACAACCAATCCAAAATGTATAATTCGGGGGTCTTTAACGTAAGAAACGAGGACACTCGCAATGAAACTGAAATACCTTGCACTCTCTGCGCTCACAATCCTATTGGGAACAACTGGCCTGATGACGGCCAAGGCGTACGGTGCACCTCAAGGCTACGGCCAGGACAGGGGCGGCTGGGATCAGGCTCCGCGGGAATTCCGTGAGATACAACGGCAGGGCTTTCACGATGGTATTGAAGGCGCCCGCAGGGACGTCGATAATCACCGTCGCCCGGACGTGAACAATCGCGATGAGTATCGTCATCCGCGCTACGTGGGAAGAGAAGCGGACGACTATCGCGCAGGCTTTCTCCGTGGTTATGACACGGCCATGTCGCACCTGATGAACGGCGCGCCAGTTCAGGCTCCTCCTCCGCCTCAACCCCAGCCGATGGTCCAGAACCGCGGCGGCTGGGATGCGCCTCCGTCGGAATTCCGCGCGATTCAGCAGCAGGGCTTCCGCGACGGCATTGAAGGCTTCCACCGCGACATGGACAACCACCGCCGCCCGGACGTGAACAATCGCGACGAGTATCGCAATCCGGGTGTCCCGTTCCGTGATAAGGCGGACTACCGCGCAGCCTTCCGCCGCGGTTATGAAACAGCCATGGCGCACTTCAACTACCGCTAGACCTTGCGCAACGGATAGGAATGAATCACAAACGACAATACCCGGCTTTCACAGGCCGGGTATTTTCTTGGTACAGAATGGGAACGTTCGGCGAGGCGAATCAATCGCCGCGTTTATTTGCGTTGTAGGGACTGGCCGCAGCCTCGCTGGCACTGCGAAGCCAGGGCGTTGCGTGGGCTGAGGGCGCGCACTGTCGGCGACGACGGCGGAGATGCTGATCAACCATGCGCGGACCGGGAACCCGAATCATGCGGGACTTCGTGGGTGGCCGGCTTACGACTTGAAGAATCGCAGCACCATGATCTGGGAGAAGACGCCGCATATCGAGAACGATCCACGCGGCGCGGAGCGGGTGCTTGCGGATGGGGCGCATTATCATCAGGCGGGAACGCTGCTGCCGTAGAGAGTGGTAGAGGGGGTCGGAATGAAAGCTGCAATCGTTGGGACGCGGCTGGTGGCCGTGGCGGCCTTGTTTGTTCTGTCGAGAGGAATTGTGGCGGCGCAGGCAACCGGGAGTTATGCGGCGCAGGCGGCACGGTGGCGGATGGAGATCAAAAAGGCGCTGTATGTTCCGGACCGGCTGCCGCCGCTGGATGCGAAGGTGTGGTCCAGCTTTTCTCCCGCGCCCGGCGTGATTGCCGACCGGGTTACGTATCGAACTGCCGGCGGGATGCTGGTTCCGGCCATTGTCTATCGGCCCGAGCACTGGGCGGGGAAGGCCAAGGGCGTTAAGCTGCCGGGCATGGTGATTGTGAATGGCCACGGGGGCGACAAATTCAGCTGGTATGCGTTCTATTCGGGCATGATGTTTGCCCAAGCCGGCGCGGAAGTGGTGACTTACGATCCGATTGGCGAGGGCGAACGGAACCTGGAGAAGAAGTCGCAGGCCGGCGCGCACGACCGCATTGTGCAGACGCCGGAGGGCGTGCCGGCGGAGGACTGGGGGCAGCGGCTGGCGGGACTGATGCAGGTGGACCTGATGCAGGCGGTGACGTACCTGACGCAGCGGCCGGAGGTAGATGGCGGCAGGATTGCCGTGCTTGGCTATTCGATGGGCGCGTTCGTCAGCGGGATTGCCGGAGCGATCGATCCGCGCATTCATGCAGTGCTTTTGAGCGGCGGCGGAACCTACGACGATGCCGGCGATGGCGTGAAGACCTTTGACGGAGGCAGGCTGCCGTGCCAGACGCCGCCGTGGAAATCGTTGAGCGTGCTGGGCGATGCTCCGCATAGGCGCGGAGCGGTGATTTATGCCCTGAACGCGGATCGCGGCGCGATGCTGGTGGAGAATGGCGCGGTGGATGAGGTGATGGATATTCCGCACCACGGGCCGGAGTGGTTTGACCGCGTGAGGCAGCAGGCGATTGGCTTACGCGGGTCGGACCGGAATATGTTCACGACGCATGTGGATGAGGGCCGGGGGCACCGTCCGGCCTGGGTGGAGCGCGCCGGTGTTGAGTGGATCAATGAGCAGATTCACTTTGCCAACTGGACGGCCGCGACGATTGCGGACTTGGCGCCGGTGCGCATCGGCGACTGGGCCAAGGCGAATGCGGTCGAGATTCCCAAGAACTACCAGCGGGAAGACCGCGAGGGCGGGTTGATGGCGCTGGGCGGAGCGCTTCCGGGGATTGCGCGCGAGCGATTGATGGTGCTGCCGGCGGGGGATTGGGAAAAACTGCGCAGCGAGTTGACGTACGAAAGCTGGGCCGAAAAGACGCTGGCGGCGGAACAGGCCGAAGCACGGCGATAACGGCATTCTCGCGGTTCCGGGGATGGGGGCTTTGCGCAAGCCCACCCTAGCCGCAAAAACAAAGGCGCGAGGGTGGGGCACCCAGCCGTTTGTGCTATTCGACTGTAGTGCTACGAATCCCCGCCGTCTCTCTCTTGTCTCTGTCCCCATGTGCCGCCAGTCACAGGACGTTCACAGTCCGGCTGTGATAGCATCCGCTTCTTAGCAAGAGACGCCTGTCGGATATGTCCTCCATTCATCCGCGCGGCGCGGCCCGAGACCCTTTCCAATGACGGATGAGGAAGACGGCAGACCGGGGTTTGTGGCCCTGCAATTCGGCCACGTTGACGCCCTCACGGGCGTCCCTACGGCTTTCCTGTGCCTTGCTTGCCCTCAGCCAATTATTTTTCGCATTGCGAGATTCTGCCGGAGAAGCTTTCTGCTTTCCCACCCTAGCCGCAAAAACAACGACGCGGCGAGGGTGGGGCACCCGCTTTTGTCGGGAGCCGCCGGCTTTTCCCGCCCAATCCGCAGCACAAGTATGCACTCTCAAGGAGAAACCCAATGAAAACGTACCAGGGAAGTGAGATCCGCAACGTAGCTGTAATGGGGCATGCACACAGCGGCAAGACCACCTTGATTGCCGCGCTGCTGCATGCCGCAAAGATGACCCCCACCCAGGGCCGTGTGGAAGACGGCTCGGCCGTGACCGCCTATGACGAGGAAGAAGTGGCCCGCGGCGTTACCATGCAGAACGCCGTCGCCTTTGCCGAGTGGCAGGGCGTGAAGATCAATTTTGTCGATACTCCCGGCTTTCATATGTTCAGCCACGAAGCCCGCGCTGCCCTGATGCCGGTGGAGACGGCCGTGGTGCTGGTCAATGCCCAGAATGGCGTTGAAGCCGTCACCGATCGGGTGTGGAGGTATGCCGAAGAGGCCAATGTGCCCCGCATCGTGGTGGTGAACCAGATGGACCACCCCAAGGCGGGCGGAGGCGGCGGGCTGAGTGCGCTGATGGATGACCTGGTCGATCGCTGGGGACGGAATTGCGTGCCGGTGCAGTTGCCCATTCAGGATGCCCAGGGCTTTCATGGCGTGGTGGACCTGGTGACCATGGAGTCCTACCATTACGCTCCCGGCGGCGATGGCCGCGGCAAGCTGGTTGAGCTGCCCAACAATTTGGCTGCCCAGGCCAAGGCCGCGCATGAGGCGCTGGTGGAGTTGGTGGCCGAGGGCAAAGACGAACTGATGGAGGAGTACTTCGAGAAGGGCACCATTCCGAAGGAGCACCTGATTGCCGCGCTGCATGAAGCCATCCGCGAAGACCGCATCTTCCCGGTGCTGTTTACCAGCGGCCTGGCCAACATGGCCAACGATCATCTGCTGGACTTTATCAGGGACTATGCTCCCTCGCCCGTGGAGTGCGCGCCGCTCGCCGTCCATGCCCCCGTGCAAGAGGGCGTGGCGACCGACGCAGCCGCTTTGACGGAGGCTGGCGTCACCTTCCGCAAGATCGATGACAAGGAGCCTGCGGGCCTGGTGGTCTTCAAGACCATGACCGACCCCTTTGCCGGGCGCGTCACCTTCTTCAAGGTGATCAGCGGCATCATCAAGAACGACAGCACCCTGGAGAACTACACGCGGCGGACCCAGGAGAAGCTGGCCCACCTGAGCGTGATGCAGGGCCGCAAGGCGATTGAGGTTCCCGAACTGCACGCCGGCGATCTGGGCGCGGTGGCCAAGCTGCGCGACACGCTCACCGGCGACACGCTGGGCCAGAAGGGCGCGGAGATCCAGGTGGATCTGATCGCGTTTCCCGAGCCGGCCATGACCTATGCCATTGAGCCCAAGACGCGCGCCGACGAGGACAAGCTGGCGCCGGCCATCCACAAGCTGATGGAAGAGGACCGGCTGATCCGCTTCTTCCGCGACCCGATGACCAACGAGTTCCTGATAGCCGGGGCCGGCCAGCCGCACATTGAAACCATCGTGAGCCGGTTGAAGAAGCGCTATCACGCCGAGGTGACGCTGAAGGCGCCCAAGGTGCCCTATCGCGAAACCATCCGCGGCAAGGCCGAGGCGCAGGGAAGGCACAAGAAGCAGACCGGCGGCCACGGGCAGTTTGGCGACTGCAAGATTCGCATGGAGCCACTGCCCCGCGGCGGCGGCTTCGAGTTTGGCAATGAGGTCTTCGGCGGCGCGGTGCCGCGCAACTTCATTCCGGCGATTGAGAAGGGCATTGTGGAGTCGGCGGCGCGCGGCTACCTGGCCGGGTTCCCGGTGGTGGACTTCAAGGCCACCGTCTACGATGGCAGCTACCACGACGTGGACTCCAACGAAATGTCGTTCAAGATGGCCGGGCGGCTGGCTTTCCGCAAGTGTATGGAATCGTGCAAGCCCTGCCTGCTGGAGCCGGTGATGAAGGTGGAAATCGAGGCTCCGGATGAGTTTGCCGGAGCCCTGATGGGCGACCTGAACGGACGCCGCGGCCGCGTGGGCGGCATGGAGTCCAAGGGCCGCACCACGGTCATCAACGCGCAGGTTCCCATGGCCGAGATGCTGACGTATGGGACCATCCTCACCTCCATGACGCAGGGCAAGGGCAGTTACCGCATGGAGATGGACCACTACGACATCGTTCCGCAGTTGGTGGCCGAGAAGATACTGGCCAACGCCAAGCGGCCGGTGGAGGAAGAGGAAGAGTAATCACCTGCCACCTGCGGTGGGGCAGACGCTCGCTGTTCGCTCGCAATAGAC
>CAVZNE010000078.1:0-5379 GCA_963776445.1 Terriglobales bacterium | reverse complement strand
TCTGTAACCCTGCTCTTCGACAGCGTATTGCTCTTTTGTCGCGTCCTGCGGTTTCGTCGCACCGAGCAGTGCCGCCGCACCTTGCGTTGCGGCAATCATGCCGTCCATACCAATGGCCGAGTTCAGCAGCAGGTGATAGAGGCCGCGCGCGCTCCAGTCCTGCTGATAGAACTTGCGGATAACGGCGGCGCGGCGCTTGTCAAAGGCGGCCAGAAGCTGGTCGGCGTGCTGCGCCTGGTTGGGAAAGGCACGCATAAACCAGTCGCGCTTGTCCCGAACGGTGGCGTAGACAAAGATGTGGAAGCAGCCAGGCTGACCGGCCAGCGCGCAGGCCGCGCCGCGGCCCACCAGCACGCAATGCCCCTCCCGGGCGGCGTTCACAATCTCCTGCCGGACCAGCGACAGCATGCGTTCGGAGTCGAAGAACTGGTCTTCGGCAAGGCCGGTCATGGGAAAGACCGAGTCCTGCCAAAGGATTTTGCCGTAGCGATAGTACCAGGGGTCGAGGCGCTCGTCGAAGCGGGCGGCCAGTTTGGGATCCACTCCGGCGGCCTGCGCCGCGGCGGTTGCCAGTTCCGAGTCCAGCAGCCGCCAACCCAGGCGCGCCGCCAGTTCGTGCGCAAACTCTCCGCCGCGCGAGCCGTACTCACGCTCCACCGTAATCACCCGGACAGGTTCTTGCTTCATGTCCCTCAATCCCCCGCGAATGGAGCATACAACGGCAACGGGGATCACGGGCAAGGGGCGCAGTGCATTCAGCCCATTTCCGGTTACCGGGAGGCCTCCGCCGTATGCGATTCCGAGCGATTCTCTTTGCGGACAAGAGCGGGCCTGCAAGAAAAATGGCGCGCACACCTTGACGATCTACTCAACTTTGTTGTAGATAATCTAGGCATGGGAAAACCAAACGATCTTGTCCAGGGAACGCTTGACCTGCTGATTCTGAAGACCGTCTCACTCGGAGCGATGCACGGGTGGGCCATTGCCAAGCGCATTCAACAGATCTCAGGCGAGGTCTTGCAGGTGCAGCAGGGCTCGCTTTACCCTGCCCTGCACCGGCTGGAGCAGCAGGGATGGATCGAGGCCAAGTGGGCGGAGAGCGATACGGGCCGGCAGGCCAAGTTCTATTCGCTGACCGCGTCCGGACGGGGGCAGTTGGACAAGGAAACCGCCAACTGGAATCGGCTTTCAGCGGCGATCGGCCTGGTGATGGGTGAAGCGTGATGCCTCAGGGGCGGCAGATGAGCCGGTAGCGGCAATCGGGCACGGGAGTAGGCCCGTACGTTGAAAAGCGGAGGAAGCGATGCGGGGTCTGGCGCGGTTACGGATGCGGATCGGGATGCTCTTGCAACGGGAAAAGGCGGGGGCGCGGCTGGATGAGGAGTTGCGCTTTCACCTGGAGCAGCAGATTGCCGAAAACGTAGCCGCCGGCATGAGCCGGGAAGAGGCGCGCTGCGCGGCGCTGCGAGCGTTTGGCAATCCGGCGCTGCTGCGGGAGCAGGCGCGCGCCGCCTGGAGCTGGAACGGGTTGGAGCTGTTGCTGCGCGATGTGCGCTTTGGCGTGCGCGCGCTGGCCAGGACGCCGGGGTTTGCGGCCATGGCGATTTTGGTAATGGCTCTGGGTATCGGCGCCAATGTGGCCTTGTTTACGGTGGTGCGCAGCGTGCTGCTGAAGCCGCTGCCGTTCGCCGATCCGGAGCGGCTGGTGGCCCTCTACGAGCACAGCAACGACGACCAGTACCCCTACAACATTATTGCCCCCGGCGTCTTTGCAGAGTGGAGAAAGCAGAATCGCAGCTTCTCGAGCCTCGTTCTTCTAGGCGATGCGGACTTCAGTCTCTCCGGCGCAAACGGGCAACTGCCCGAGAAGGTACGTGGCGTTAGTTGCACCTGGAATCTGCTGTCCACGCTTGGTGTGCAACCCGCGTTGGGGCGTGACTTCACGGCGGCCGACGATCGGCACTCGGCAAACGCAACGGTGCTGATGAGCTGGGGACTGTGGAAGCGGCGCTTTGGCGGCAACCCGGACATCCTCAATCAATCCATTCATCTGGACGGACAGCCGTACACCGTCGTCGGCATTCTGCCTGCGGGTTTTACCTATCCCGATGCCTCGGCGCAACTGTGGACGCCTGTTTACCACTACCAACCCGCTGAGCGGATGGAACGGATCGACAATTACCAGTTTCAGGCGATCGGCCGTTTGCAGCCAGGCATTACGGCGGCACAGGGCCTGGCCGATCTGTCTGTGATTACACGCCGGCTGCACGATCAACATCTCGATAATCCCTTCGTGAGCAAAGCCGCGAATATTCGCCCGCTGCTGGAGGACATGGTGGGCGACATCAGGCGGCCGCTCTACGTATTGCTGGCGGCTACGGGCTGCGTCCTGCTGATCGCGTGCCTGAACGTGGCCAATTTGCTGGTGGCGCGCGCGGCGGCCCGGCGCAAGGAGCTGGCCATTCGCACGGCGCTGGGCGGCGGGCGGCTGCGCCTATTGCGCGAGCGGCTGATGGAGAGCCTTCTGCTCTCGGCTGCCGGAGGAGCCCTCGGGCTCTTGCTCGCCCACGGAATCGTGCAGTGGCTGGTGAGTACGCGCCAGGGGATGAGCCGCGTTGAAACCATTCATATCGACGGAGGTGTGGCTGCTTTCACGGTGGGACTCATCGTGCTCTGCGCGCTCTTTGCCGGGTTCATTTCATCCCTGTGCGCGAAGGGCCATGAGCTGCTCCATTCCTTGCAGGACTCGGCGCGCGGTTCGAGCACGGGCCGGGTTCAAACCGCATTGCGCCGGTCGCTGTTGGCCGCGGAGGTGGGCCTGACGGTGGTTCTGCTGATCGGCGCCGGGCTGCTCTTGAAGAGCTATCAGCGGCTGCGCTCCGGCGAGATGGGCTGCATCACGCAAAACGTGCTCACCATGCGGCTTGGGCTGCCGGGGGCTCGCTACAAAACACCGGGGCCTGCTCCCGTCAACTTCTTCGAGACGCTGCTCACGCGTGTGCGCGCACTTCCTGGAGTGGAAGCGGCCGGTCTCGTAGAAGCGGTTCCTGGGCAGGGCTATTGGCAGGATGAAGGCTTCAGCGTGGTGGAGCATCCGCCTCTGCCGCAAGGCAAAGGGCAATATGCCATCTTCCGCTGGGCCGATCCGGGCTATTTTGCGGCGATGGGCGTTCCCCTTCTGAGAGGGCATACCTTCGACCCCAACCGTAGACTCGAAAAGGCCAACGAGGCAATCATCAGCGCCGCGTTTGCGAATCAGTACTTTCCCAACGAGGATCCGCTGGGGAAGCATCTGAGGAATGAAAACGAAGACCATGTGATCGTCGGTATCGTAGGCGACACGCGCTACTCTCTCGCGGAGGACCCCAAGCCGGTCCAATACTACCCGCTCTACGCGGGAAAAGAGAACGGTGGAACGCTGGTGATCCGCTCCAGCCGCGATGTCGCGCCGCTGGCCTTGCCGGTGCAGCGCATCCTTCAGGATCTGGACCGCGATTTGCCCGTCTCCGACGTGCTCACGATGGATCAATTGCTGGGCAGGTCCACCCGCGATGAGAGTTTCAATGTCACGCTGCTGGTGGCTTTCGCGGCCTTGTCGTTGCTGTTGGCCGCGGCGGGACTGTTCGGGGTGCTCTCCTACATTGTGGCGCAACGGACCAGCGAGATCGGCATTCGCATGGCGCTGGGCGCGCAGCGGGAGCAGGTGCTGCGCCAGGTGTTGCTGGACGGGCTGCGGCCGGCGCTGCTTGGTTTGGTATTCGGCCTTGCAGCCAGCGCCGGCGCGGCGCGGCTCATCCGGTCCATGCTTTACGGGACACAGCCGCTCGATGCGGCGGTGTTTGCCGGGGTTGCCGTCACTCTGCTGCTGGTGGCGGCGCTGGCCTGCCTGGTTCCAGCGTGGCGCGCCTCGCGGTTGGACCCCATGCAGGCGCTGCGAATGGATTAGCGGCCGGGATGGCGCAGGGGTATTTGCAGTGGCGCTCAGAATGAAACCGGCGCGGGAGGGTGAGCCCCTCCCGCGCCGGTTTGCTGCATTGAAATTGACTGCTGCCGCTAGTTGGTTTCCGGGTGCGGCGGCAGGGCCTTATGCGCCTTCAGATGCGGTGCGTTGGGCGCGGCGGGGGCGGCGGCCACGCTGGGTGGCGGCGGAGTGGCCGGGAAGGCGGAGCCCTTCTTGATGCGCAGGTCGCCGTTTTGCGCGCTCAGGAAGATCTTCGACGTGCCGGAACCGATGCGCCCGTTGACCGTTTTGCTCTCTTCTCCGCTGACGGCAAGCGCAAACTCCGTAACAATGTCGCCATTGCGGGTGCGTCCATCCACGGTTGCCGAGGCGTTGGGGGGCAGAGTGATTTCCACATCGCCCTTTTCGTTTTTGGCTTCTACGCCGTAGACTCCGGCCGGTTCAATGGAGATGCGGCCATCGCGGTTTTCGACGTAGGTGTCGCCGTAAATCTGGCTCAGGTCAACGTCTTTGGAGTGGGTGGTTACGCGCACCTGGCCCTTGGCCTCGGTGACCCGCAGGTCGTCGGGATTGAGGGTCATGTCGCCGGGCAGCGAGGCCACTTGCAGGTCGGTGATTGAGGTGTGCACGCTGATGGGCCCGGAGATGTTCTCCATGTGCACATCGCCAAAAACTTCGCCACTGAGGTTGACCCGGCCTTTGACTTCAGAAAGGGTCATGTCGTTGCAATGGCCGTCGGCGGTAATGTCGCCGTCGACCTGATGGGCGGAAAAGTCGCCCTTGTGGTCAGAGAAGTGCGCGTTGACCGGTCCGGTCAGGGTGCCCAGGTGAATGTCGCCATGGGCGGCGGTGATGTTGATGCCTGCTCCCAGGCCAGCCGCGGTCACGTCTCCGTGGGCGGAGTTGACCGTGACCTTGGCGGTGCGGGGAACGGTGATGGTCAGGTTGAGCCGTCCGCTGTTGCTGCTGTCGGACTTGACCAGCACGGCGCTGCCGCTGACGGTGAGGCGCGGTTTTTCCGCTTCGAATATCTTGTTGGCTTCGTTATCGTCGCTGGCGAAGGCCATTTCATGGGCCTGCACCTGGATGGTGGACTGGTCGCCCGCCGTAATGCTCACGTCGCCGCGGGGATTCTGAATCTCGATGGTAGCGTTGGCGGGAATCTGCGAATTCAGCACTACCTGGTCGTTGTCGTGCTCGGGCAGGCCAAAGGCGTTGAAGAAGTTGTCGCCCTGGTCGCCCCATTGAGCGCGCAGCGGACCCCAGAAGTTGTTCCATCCGGCCGCGCCAACGCCCAGGATGGCCAGCAGAATGAGGATGCCGACAAAGCTGCCGCCGCGGCGCACCGGGGTTTCGCGGCGCAGGTCCAGCGCCCACTCGCCCAGCAGGGCCAGGCCGGCGCCGATGAGCAATAGGGG
>CAVZNE010000077.1:0-4764 GCA_963776445.1 Terriglobales bacterium | reverse complement strand
GAGCCTGCCGGCCGTGATGCACGCTGCGTACGATCTCCAGGCTGCCGCGGCGCAAGCGAACCTTCTGATTCAGGATCTTGGACTGCGCCAGCAGGGAATCGGAGGCACTCCGCGCATCGCTGAGGAGTTGCGACGCATACACGGATTGCCTGGGTGTCGTGAGAAAGACCGTGAGCCAGACGATCAGGCAAAAAGAAGCGCATCCCAAAGCAAAGCCGAGTCTCGGCGGCGTGTCGAGCCGGAAGAGTGCTTGCAGGCGAGAGGCAAGAGGAACGGCTGCACCGCTGGTTTGTGCCGCAAGCAAGCGCTCGCGGAGATCCTGCGTATGAGGCTTGGGCGTGGGGATCACGACACTGTCGCGAAATGCCGTGAAGCGGGAGAATCCGCGCTCGAGCTGGCCGCAAGACTGCTGGCAAGCCGCACATTGGCTCACATGCTGGAGAACCGTGTCTGCGTCGCGCCCCTTGAGTTCGCCTTCCAAATGAAGCAGAAGGAGATCGACTGGGGGATGCTCTTCCCGATCTTGCCAATGCTTACGATTCATCACCTAGTCTCCCCAACTCAAGCATCGCCTTCGCGCAGGATTCCGATACGGTTTGTACCGTAACACGGAACATCTCCGCAATTTCCCGAAGCTTGAGCCCTTCTGCCCGAAGCAACAGATACTGGTATTGACGCGGGGCCAGCTTGCCGATGGCCTTCTGCACCCGAGCCTGCTGTTCTAGTGCGATGACCTGCGCTTCAGCATCCGGGCCTTTGGTGCGCAGTTGCGCGACCATGCACTCAAATTCCGGCCGGTCGAGTGCGAACTCACGTTTGTGCTTGCGAAACTCATCGATGCGAAGATTGTGCAGGACGCGCAGCAACCAGGAGCGAGGGTTGTCTACCTGCTGGCCGCTGCCGAGGTGACGAAAGAGGCGCAAAAAGCCTTCTTGAATCAGATCTTCGGCCTCTGCCTCCGTCGAGCCAGACAAAATGAGGTGCCGCAAGAGATTGCTGTGGTGCTCCTCGTAGAGTCCACTGACATAGGCGGCAAGTTGCTCATCCATCGGCTGATCTGACCCCGTGAGACTCAGGACCACTATGGGATGGTGATCCCATCCCTGCGGTGCCCGCGCCATCGCCCTGAAGTTCGCCAAGCAAGTATACCCAATAATCGGCCAGTTTACTTAAGACGTAGGCTGCTGCGAAAATTCAGGTTCCTCTCGCAGAATAACTGTTTCCCGCGCCCGAAATGTATATTCATTTAAAAATAATATGTATTCTCTAAAAAACATCTTAGACAAGCCTTAATTTGGCATCCCTACCGCGTCTTTGTATGCGGAGTGCCACCCAGCTTGATTGGCAACAGGTCTTTTTCCGACACAGGGCAAAGCCACCAGGGCATTTTTGGTTGGCTCATTGTTCCGGTAGAAGCCGTGATGCCGAGGAGTCCAGTCTGGCAACCAGAACGCAAACATTGGAGCTGAACATGACAACAAGATCCTCTCTTCCAGGGGCTACTAATCAGCTGAACACGGTCCCTTGGCTTCGCGCCAACAGACTGTTTTCTCTCACCGCGATCATGCTGGTCGCATGCATGTTTTTCGCTTTTGGAGCCACCCGCATCCAGGCGCAAACCAGTTATGGCACGGTGGTCGGAACCGTCACCGATTCGAGCGGGGCGACCGTGGCTGGCGCCAAGGTCACTTTGAAGAGCAACGGCACCAATGCCACGGCGAAGGCCGCCACCAGCAACGGTGGAAGCTACAGTTTTATCAACCTTAACCCCGGCTCCTACAGCGTGAGCGTTTCGCAGCAGGGCTTCAAGTCTGCTACTGAGCCCCAGGTGAACGTCAACATCGGCGGCGCCACCCGCGTCAACATCGTGCTCGAGGTTGGCGATGTGACGCAGACCGTCACCGTGACCGACGTGGCTAGCGATCTGCACACCGATAGCGCCACTCTTGAGGGCGTCATCGAGTCCAAGCAGGTCGTTGAAGCGCCTTTGAACGGCCGCAACGTGAACAACCTGCTGGACTTCGTCCCCGGCGTAACGCCCGGCGGCGGCACCCAGGGCAGCACCACGGCCAATGGCGGCAGCGGCAACTTCCAGGCTGGCGGCCAGACCCAGGCCATTGCCTACGGCAACTATCAGATTGGCGGCGCATTCAGCGGCCAGAGCCTGTTCTTCATCGACGGCGTGGGCTCCAACATCGCCGAGAACAACGTCAACACCCTCGTCCTTTCGCAGGATGCCGTTCAGGAATTCCGCGTCTCCACCAACAACGTCAGCGCCGAGTTTGGCGGCTACGGCGGCGGCGTGATTCAGATCTCCTCCAAGTCCGGCACCAACAACTTCCATGGCAACGCCTACGAGTATTTCCGCAACACCGTTCTCGACGCCAACGACTGGTTCAGCAACAACGAGAATCTGGGCAAGTCGCCGCTGCATCAGAATCAATACGGTTTGAATCTCGGTGGACCGGCTCTGAAGAACAAGCTGTTCTTCTTCTTCTCCTGGGAACATGAGTCCCTGGTCTCCGCAAGCCCCACTTCCGCCACGGTGCCAACCACCGCGGAACTGAATGGCGATTTCTCCTCGGATCCGACCGTCATCTATGATCCCCTGACGCACAGGCCATTTGCCAACAACAGCATTGCCGGCCGCATCGACCCGGTGGCCCTGGCCATTGTGAAGCTCGAGACTCCCAATGAGTCCCGCGTGGACCAGACCAAGACTCTGACCACCAACTTCCATGCCTCGGCTCCGATCGAGGGCTTCCAGAACCAGTTCAACGCCCGCATTGACGCCAATGTTGGCAAGTCCGACAACGTCTTCGCACGCTACACCTTCTGGAACCCGCACAATGGTCCCAGCGATCCGTTCGGCACCAAGACCGGCGCCGGTCCCACGGGCAACTACACGCAGGAAGCGGTGCTGGGCGATACGCACACGTTCAATTCGACCACGATCGCCGATCTGCGCATGTCGTACCTTGAGAACTACAACTTCCAATATCCTCTGAGCGACGGTTTCAACATGTCGTCGATCAGCTCGGCCTACGGCGCCGTTCAAGCGGAGAGCCAGGGCAAAGAAGGTCTGCTTCCCGGACTGGGCATTCAGAACTACGGTATCGGCGCGGAACTCTCGCAGCTCTACTGGAACAACAACGTCTGGGCCATCAACGGCTCGGTTACCAAGATTCTTGGCAAGCACTCCATCAAGGCGGGCGGCATTTGGCGTCAGGTCCTGTGGGAGAACTATGGCAACAGCCAGGGTCTCGGCATTGGCGCCAACACCTTCTACACTTCTGCCACGGGATCCGACCAGGCGACCGGCAACGGCTTGGCATCGTTCCTGTTGAACATGCCCTCCGGCACGGGCATCAGCTCGGTTGGAACCTGGCACGCGTTCCTGCACAACTACGGCTTGTTCATCGCCGACACCTATCAGCCGACCTCGAAACTGACCATCAACGCCGGCCTGCGCTGGGAACAGCCGGGCTCCTACTCTGAAGAAAACAACCTTGATAGCATTCTTCAGCCCAACGCCGCAATCAGTCTGAGCGGCTTGAGCTCCGTCACCAACCCGGTCACCGGAAGCGCTGTGCCCTTGACTGGCCAACTGGCCTTTGTGGACAGCTCGGCCTACGCTCCGCGCAGGGAAGAGAAGTCGCACTGGATGCTGTTCTCGCCGCGGTTGGGCTTCGCCTATCGCGTCGATCCTAAAACTGTAATCCGTTCCGGATACGGCGTTTCTTTCTTCCCGGCTGAAATCACCGCCGATTCACCGGGCAACAGCCCCATCAACTCGGCTGGCACCAACGTCTCCAACTCAGTTGGGAGCATTGTGGCTACGGTCGAGAATCCGCTGCCGTTCGGCATCAATCTGCCCGCCGGCCGCAAGCAGTCTTCGCTGGATGCGCAACTGGGAAGCTGGATCGGCGGCCGTCTGCCCGATCAGGCCTACGGCTATTCGCAGCAGTGGAACCTGGCTCTGGAGCGCGCACTGGATCATAACTCCACGGTCACCGTTGCCTATGCCGGTTCCAAGGGCACGCATCTCATTCTTGGCGGCGGCTACACGGGCACTGGCCTGAATCTGAACCAGCTTCCGGACCAGTACCACGCGCTCGGCGCCCAGTTGCTTCAGCAGGTTTCGAATCCCTTCTACGGACACGTTCCTGCCGGCACCAACTTCAGCGGACCGACCATCATGGAAGGCTACCTGCTGCAGCCGCACCCGCAGTACCAGGGCGTGAATCAGGTTACGCCGCGTTTGGGCGATTCCACCTACCACGCACTGCAGGCCACCTACATTCGCCACTTTGCCAATGCCGGAACACTGCAGGCCGCCTACACCTGGGGCAAGCTGCTGAGCAACACCGACAACACCAGCTCGTTCCAGGACGGACAGGGCGGTTTCGGCGTGGTTCAGGACAACACCAACCTGAAGGTTGAGAAGTCGGTCAGCGAACAGGATCTGGCCAACAATCTGGTCATCAACTACGGACTGGATCTGCCCATCGGCCACGGAGAAAAGTACCTGTCTGGCATCAATGGAATTGCCAATCAGGTTCTGGGTGGCTGGCGCGTGAACGGCATCACCACCATGCATAGCGGTCTGCCGCTCGGCATGTTGGCTCAGGGCAACAACCTCGGCTACTTTGGTCCCGGCAACATCCGGCCCAACTACGTGGCGGGCTGCTCGCGCAAGCTTTCTGGCGCGCCGCACAGCCAGACCAGGGTCAACGAGTGGTTCAACACCGCTTGCTTCACGCA
>CAVZNE010000076.1:0-6089 GCA_963776445.1 Terriglobales bacterium | reverse complement strand
AAGTTTGGAAAGCGGCTAAAGCAGCCGTACTGGTTTCAATCCACACCCGGCATCTCTGCCGGGTGATGCATGAATTCCACGGGCCTCCCATCCTTACCACTTGGTTTCAATCCACACCCGGCATCTCTGCCGGGTGATGCGCATCTCTTTCCCTCCACTCCAACTATCCCACCAGTTTCAATCCACACCCGGCATCTCTGCCGGGTGATGCGCTGCAGCGAGGTGAAATGGAAGACGCCGCAGATGTTTCAATCCACACCCGGCATCTCTGCCGGGTGATGCCCGTGTATTCCAGCGTCTGGGCCATCCTGCCTGAGTTTCAATCCACACCCGGCATCTCTGCCGGGTGATGCGGTTTGTGAGCAAGTTCATCCACATCCCCGAGCAGTTTCAATCCACACCCGGCATCTCTGCCGGGTGATGCCTATACCACCCGTGCCCGAGTTGGCAGAGCAGTTGTTTCAATCCACACCCGGCATCTCTGCCGGGTGATGCCTCCCATCCCTTGCCGCCTGCAGCGCGCGGATAAAGTTTCAATCCACACCCGGCATCTCTGCCGGGTGATGCCTGCTCAGCCTAAAATAGAACAGGTCGCTGTGTTGTTTCAATCCACACCCGGCATCTCTGCCGGGTGATGCGGACTCAATGCGTACAATCCTCGAAAATCGCGCTGTTTCAATCCACACCCGGCATCTCTGCCGGGTGATGCGCTCCGTCAGGCTGAGATTGGTAATCGTTGGGCTGGTTTCAATCCACACCCGGCATCTCTGCCGGGTGATGCTCGACGGCGAGCGCCTGATGATTGCGCTGGCATCGTTTCAATCCACACCCGGCATCTCTGCCGGGTGATGCACCATCCCGCTGGCCCTCGTCTACGTCCAGCGCCGTTTCAATCCACACCCGGCATCTCTGCCGGGTGATGCACGAAATAGAGCCGTTTGTCGTGGTGTTAAAAGAAGTTTCAATCCACACCCGGCATCTCTGCCGGGTGATGCGCTGCAACCCCTTGCGCGGCCTTCCACCCTTCGCGGTTTCAATCCACACCCGGCATCTCTGCCGGGTGATGCTTTTGGGTCATGTAGTTTACGCCGTTTTCGATTTGTTTCAATCCACACCCGGCATCTCTGCCGGGTGATGCCGCTTCTCGCGTGGCTGTTCGTGTGGAGTAACAAGTTTCAATCCACACCCGGCATCTCTGCCGGGTGATGCCACAGCTTGTTGCCGGGTTTCCACGCCGTTTCAAGTTTCAATCCACACCCGGCATCTCTGCCGGGTGATGCGTCGCGCTTGCAAACCCATGCAGATCAAGGCGATTCCGCGCGGCAGGCGCGAACCTGCACTGCGGGTGGCATTGCCGAAGCAATCCACGGCCTATCGCCGAAGCTATCTTGTTGAAAATCATCAGGGTATACAAAGCGCGAACCAAGCCGGTTTTGGCGGGCGCTAGTGGTTCGCGCTGGCGCGCTTAAACCACCAGCGGCCCGTCAAAGTCGATTGCCCTGAATTTACCATATTCTTTGACATATTGGCTGTTCGGTTCGGTAAGCCGGTAAAGGCGCAGGCAATCTTCCAACTGGTCGATTTCCTCAAGCAGCGTGCGCTCGAGTTCTTCGTACTCCATGCGATTGACGCGGCATTCGAAGACCGACTTCTGCACACGCTGGCCCGCGGCCTCGCAGGCTTTGGCCACGCGCCGCAGGCGTCTGCGGCCTTGCGGTGTTTCGGTCGAAACGTCATAACAGACGAGGATCAACATGCTCAACGCTCCAGGTAAGGCAAGTAATCTTCCGCTTCGCCGCGGATGACGCGCGCCAGCAGACGGGCCTGAATCTGGGGCAGCAGCCCAATGGCCAGTTTCTGATCGAGCAGCAGGTGCGAAGTGAGTTCCTGTTTGCGCTCCTGATAGGCGAGGATCAGGGCCTTGCGCGCCGCGTCGTGGAGTTGGACTGCGCCTCCAGGTCGTTCTTCAAAATCGTCGGCCTGGATCTGTTTGCGGTTGACCAGGGTCAGAGCCAGGCGGTCTGCGAGGATGGAGCGAAACTCCTCCATCAGGTCGAGTGCCAGGGCAGCGCGACCGGGCCGGACCGTATGCAGATAGCCAAGCTGCGGATCGAGCCCAACGGATTCGAGCGCCGTGCGGCAATCGTTCATCAACATGCTGTAGAGAAAAGAGAGCAGAGCATTCATGCGATCCCGCGGCGGACGGCGGCTGCGTCCATCGGGCGTGAACGCCGTGCGCTGGTCGCCGCGAATCAGATGGGGGAACGCGGCGAAGTAGCGGCGGGCCGATTCGCCTTCAAGGCCGCGCACAACGTCCGGTGTGGAAGCGGATTCCAGATGGCGCAAATTGATGGCCAGCGCCTCGGCGGTCTCGCGCAGCCGCTCGGCATCGGACTCGTCATTGGCATCCCGTGCGCCGCGCAGCAGCACCGTGCGGCTGTTTTTCAGCTTGCCAGCAATGCAGGCTTTGCCGTGCGCCAGTGCAAACTCTGCCGAACTCGCCTGGGCAAATTGCGCCAGGCGAAGCAGGATATTGCCGCTGATCGGGCCTTCAAGGCGAGCCTTGAAGCGGCCATTGCGGTCCAGGAGAACTAGCGCCTTGCCCTCCTCGGCCAGGCGGCTCATGGCGGCAGGCGAAACTAGAACATCGCCAAAGCAGACAACGCTGCCAATGTGATGCAAGGGAACCCGCAGCCGCGTTTCCTGCTCCACCTCAAAGCGAAGCGTATCGTTGTCGAGATGCAGATAGCCGGGCAAGGTGAGATAGAGCGTATTGAGCAGCGTTTGCATCAATCCTCCACGCGAAACAGGTGTGCACGCAGAGTCTTTCTCCGTGCTTCTTCGGCGAGCATCTGCGGCTGACAGAGATTGATCAGCGAACATTCGCGGCAGCGGGCGTCGTTGACCGCGGGAGGCATCTCGCCAGATTGAATCAGGTCGCGGATGGCCTGAGCCGTATCGGCCACAAGCTGGCGCAGTTGCGGCGTGATGGCAATCTCGCGACGCCGATGGCTGCTGGCGTGATAGATGGCGCCAAAGGGAACGGGATGGCCAGTCATCTCCTCAAGGCAGAGCGCCTGCGCTGTCAGTTGAATGTCATCGTGTGTCTGCTGGCGGCGTGGGCCGTGCTTGTATTCCACGGGATAGGGCGTGCCGTCAGAGAGGAATTCGACGACATCGGCCTTGCCAATCAGACCAAGCCGCTCACATACCAGCGGCAGCGCCCGCTCGATGCGTACACCCGCACGCAGTTCGTAGCCGGCGAGGTCGACCAGTGTGTGCACTGCGTTGCCGCGCGCCGTGTGCAGGTTGTCAGCGAAGCTCTGCTCTTCGTGAATCAGGGCACACTGGCGCGTGCAATAGCTATAGTGCTGCAGTGCGGACAGCATGACGAAATCGTCCTGTTCCATGCCGCCTCCATGGATTCTGTGGGCCTGGCCAGCAAGCCCGCTACAAAGTTAAAGACCCCGGATTTGCAATTCGATTCCCAGTGGAAGGTCTTCGCGATTCACGGCAACCCGGTAGTCTTCCCAATCGCGTGGCGCAAGTACGCCTTCGTTGAGCTTCGGTTGAATGCGCCTGAGCAGCGAGTGCGCCGGAGCGTTGCCGAGTTCGCTGGCGTGCTTGAAGATGTAAAGGCCGCGCGTGCTCATCTCGCCGCGCGCTGCGGAGCGATCGTGATCGAACATATTAATCAGCGCCTCCCAAAAGAGTTGGAGATCTTCTTCGGAGAAGCCCGTCTGCGCAGCCAGATGCGCTGAGACAAAGCCGTGCGCCACATAAAGACCATAGGGAACTGTGAATTTGCGGCCCATGGTGCGATTGTCGCCGCCTTGCTTTTCAGCCTCCGCTTCAGTAGCCACGGCCATGCGCGTAATGGAGTGCTCAAGGGAAACGATGGGATCGACGGAGCGCCCGAAGGTGAGTTGCACCGGCCCGCGCACCTGGCCGCAATTGACGCCAATCGACATCACCGCGCCAAAGGTGCGAACGTCAAAGAAATTCTGGCACATCCATGCCCGTGCCTCATCCACCTTGTCGCCACCCTTGCGCTTCTTGTCGTCGCCGCTCAACAAATCGGCCGCACCGATGCCGATATAGGCGCGTTCGTTCTGCTTGTTGAGGATGGCTTTTTCTTTGACGTAAATCTCGTAGGGCGCGGCTTCGCCCTTCGAGATTCCCACATAATTGCGCACCTTGCGCTTGAGGCAAACGTCGGTTACCAGACCGCGTCCCGTCTCCGCATCTACACGCGGCAGGTTGCCCGCGTCCGGATCGCCGTTGGGATTGCCGTCTTTCACATCGAACAGAAGTGCAAAATCGTAGCGATTCTTCAGCGCGGTCATTCCTTGTCTCCTTCAATCGGTTCGGATTTTCTGGCGTAGAACGCCTGTTTCTGGTGGTAGTAGCCAATGGCAAATCGGCCTTGGTCGTCGATAGATAAATGCGCGGTAAAGCCCTCATTGCCGTTGAGAGAATCGACAATTTCTCCAATCAGCTTTTCCAAATTCACCGCCCGTCCGCGATTCTCGATCTTGGCCAAGTGGTGCTTGCTCAGCTTGAGCAGGTTGGAGAATACGGTGACCGGCGTGGAAGAAGCCGCGCCATAGAAGCGGTCGCGAATGGTGGCGTTCAGTCCCGGGCTGGCTTCCTCCTGCACTTTTTCGAGTACAGCAAAGAGCCTTCCCAGACGATAGCCGACGTTGGTGTTGGCGTGATCGAGAGACACGTGCAGTTCCTCCTCGAGAGCCGGGTTGCCCCAGCGGGTCTTGCGGTTGATGCAGGCCTTGATGAGCGCGGCGCGCGGATAGTTCACTTCATGCTCTGCGCGAGTGCGGCGAAGCGCGCTCGACAGCAGCGTCTCCGGATAAGGCAATCCAGAGAGAATGGCGCGCATGGTGTCGCCGCCAAGATTGGGCGGTATGTTTTCGGCCTTGCCTAGAAGCGCAGTGCTGGCCAGCAGACGGAAGAGCGATGGATACGGCGGATCGTAGGGTGCGTGATCGATGGCAATGTCGTTGAAATGCCGGACAATGCGTTCAGAAATCTGCTTGACGGTTCCTGTCAGCCAGAAGCGAATGGAAATCCGTGCGGCATTCGGAGCGAGGCCCAGCACGAAAAACTGCGTCTGCTCGTCGCTCACATTCAAGCTTCCTTGCTTGACCGACTCATACAGTGCTTTAACGGCGCGTACTCCGCTATCCGGATCGTCCTTCGTAGGTTCGCCGAACAGGCTGAAGAAATCGTCTTCCAGAAAGGTCTTTGCGCTGGCCCAGAACACTGTTGAGGTATCGCCCACTTGCAGGCGCTGCGTTGATCCCTTTCCAAGCAGATGGTTCAGCGCAGTGGTGTAGGCGAAGGCAGCATGTTTGCCGACGGGCGCGTTTTCCCCTTGCTTTTGTTCCTTGCCGTACGACTCGAAAGCGCGCAGGTTGAAGGAGACGATATTCGCGCCCACAGACTGCGCTCCCCACACCCCCTTGATGGCAGGATGCAAGCGGGTGATCTCTGCCTCCACACCGGAGACGAGGCAGATTCCGCGCGCCGCGCTCGATCCCTCCGCATCCGATTTCGCTGCATTGGCCAGCAACACGTCAACCACCGCAGCCCGATTGCAAACAAGTTCCGTATCGGTGACAAGCTGAAAGGTCAGATTGGGATTCGTGGTGCGAATTTCTTCCCAGCACGAGGACTGCCCGAGCTGCGCGAGGGGCACATCGGCCAGAAACGCTCGAACAGCCTGCACACCCTGATCGTCTTGAGGAAGCTCGGCCAATCGCTCAACAAATGCGGCGTGCTGAAGGACGACCCGGTCCGGCTTTCCACGGGTGTCAATGCCGAGTACATATTCAGCCGTGTCCCATAGCAGATTGGCTGAAATGTTGACTGCGCGCTTCACACTCTGAGGCACCAGGAATGCCCGCGCGCGTTTCTTCTTTCCCTCACCGCTGCGCGTATCCTCAATCTGTACAAATTGCCCGTCTCGTTTGAGAACGATTACGAAGGGAATCTCCTTCTTCTCGAAGCCTTCGGGAGCCAGCGCCGTATCGGGATCGCTGGCCTTGCGCTCGTAGTACCGAACCAATTCC
>CAVZNE010000075.1:0-5445 GCA_963776445.1 Terriglobales bacterium | reverse complement strand
CCTTAGCTGCGCAAAGGCTGGAGCGCCCCGCCCTGGCCATTGCCGGTTACGTGATCGACGCGGAGTTGGACCCCGCTACGCACCACCTGACCGCCAAAACCGTGGTCACCTTTACCGCGCCGGAAACCACCGAACTGGTCAGCTTTGGTTTCCATCCTGCCTTGAAGGTGACCAACATCGCCGATGAAACCGGCAAAGTGCTCACCGGCGACCGCTCGGCGGACGGCACCATCCGCGTTACTCCGGCCACGCCTTTTGTCCGCGGACAGGCCGTCCGCTGGACCTTCGACTATGCCGGAATCATCACCGGCAACGAAGACGGTCCCATCGAAGGACTCAAGCTGGCCGCCATTCAGGAGCCGGTCACTTACTTGCTTTATCCGGCGCGCTGGTTCCCCATGACCGGCTACCTCACCAATCGCTTCACGGCAGAGATGCACATCCGCGTGCCCCAGGGAATGCGGGTCTTCGCCAGCGGCAGCACCGGAGCCTCCAAGCCCGTCACGCTGGCCAACGGCAAGCCCGGCGACCAGTACGACTTCAACTGGTCCAAGCCCGGATTTCCCGGCACCGTGATTGCCGGCCGCTATGTAAACCCCGTTTCCGCGGGCGACGGCAACGTAAAAGTCTATCTAACCGTGAGCCATCAAACAGCGGCCACCGAGTTGGCGCAGACCGCGGCCCGCGAGTACGAGTTCTTTACCGAGAGCTTCGGCGGACTGGAATCCACACGCTTGAACGTCGTGGAAATTCCCGACGACACCCTGCCCGCCGTGTGGGCGCCGGAGCTGGCGGCAATGCAAGGCTCGCGCGTGGGCGACAAGAGCGGCGTGCGGCTGTTGGCTAACACGATTGCGCACCAGTGGTGGGGCTCCGAGGTCAGTCCCCGCACCCTGAGCGATGCCTGGATCACCAACGGCATGGCCCGCTACGGCGAGCTGATGTATGTGGAAGACCAGAACGGAAAGAACGCCATGCACACGGCCCTGCAAGACGTCTCCGCGGGCGCGCTGGCCTACGATACGATTCCGCTGTCAAGCACCGGGCGGCTCAGCCCCTTCTCGCCGGAGTTTCAGTCGGCGACCCTGGAAAAGGGCGCCATGATCTTCCACATGCTGCGCTGGGAACTGGGCGACAAGGTGTTTCTGGCCACGCTCAAAGGCACGCTCAGTCAGTACACCGACAGCAGCCTGCGCGCGCAGGATTTGGTCAAGGTGGCCGAGGCGCAAAGCCAGATGCAGTTGACCGCCTTCTTTGCGCAGTGGGTCGACGGCACCGGCGCTCCGCAGTTCACCAACAAGTACGCCGTCTACCGGCTTGGCAACAACAAGGGCTTCCGCACCATCGGCGAAATCGGGCAGGATCTCGATCTGTTCCGCATGCCGGTGGAGTTGCGCGTGGAGACCGACGGCAAGACCGAGATACAAAAAATCGATGTGGTGGGCACCAACACGCAATTCGTGGTAGATACCTTCGGCCGCCCCCGCCGCATCAGCATCGATCCCGGCAACTGGGTGCTCAAGTCCACACCCGATTTGCAGGTGCGCGTCGCCATCCTCAAAGGCCAGCAACTGGTGGCCCAGGGCGACATGAACGGCGCCATGGCCGAATACCAGAAAGCGCTGGAAGCCAACCCGCAGAGCTCGCTGGCCAACTATCGCATCGGCGAGCTGCTGTTCGCGCAGCACAACTCCCAGGCCGCCATCAACGCTTATCGCGAGGCGCTACGCGGCGACGGCGAACCGCGCTGGACCGAGGTCTGGAGCCATATCCAGATCGGCAAAATCTTCGACGTGAGCGGCCAGCGCGATCGCGCGGTCAACGAGTACCGCCTCGCCGTGCAGACCAACGACAACACCCAGGGCGCGGTGAACGAGGCCCGCCAATATCTGCAGAAACCGTACGTGAGGCCCGAGAACGAATAGCGGCAATTGCAGCAAACAGCAACGGCCAGCCCGAGGGCTGGCCGTTCTTGTTTGCTGCGGTTTAAATTGCTTAGTTGTTGCCGTGGACCCGGCCCAGCGAGATGACTTGCAGATCGACTTTGGCAAGTCCGTCTTTGGTCATCGCCAGCTTCTGGGCCGCGGCATAGGAGAGGTCGATGATGCGCCCCTCTTCAACCAGGTCGCCGCGATCGGTAATGCGCACCACGACGGACCGCTTGTTGTCCTTGTTCACTACGCGCACCACACTGCCGAACGGCAGTGTAGCGTGGCAGGCCGTCATGGCAAACATATTGAAGCGCTCGCCACTGGCCGTCTTGCGGCCATGGAACAAGCCTCCATACCATGAGGCAATGCCGTGAAGCCTCGTCCCGCGCCGCACATGCACGGGTTGCTGCGGCGTCAGTTCATCCGGCGTCGCACTCGCCACCGCAGATGCAATGGGAGCGGCCGGCGCCAGTTTGGTTAGCGGCGCATCTGCATGCACGGCCGGCGTGGAAAGCGAAACCACCACGGCGGCCAGCGCAACCGAGGAAGCCCCCGCCAGGATGCAAATCCTGAGAGGAGATTTCATGCTCATGTTGCTTGATTTTCGTCGTATCACCATCTATCCATTTTACTAAAAAGATACCTTTCTGACCAGACATTGGCGATAAATGCACGGGTAATTCGGCCAGGAAGAATGTGTATTATTGACCTGCTTTTGGATAAGTTCTTTATATTAAGCACCTTATAATTCACATCCAACAGCGGCGCAGGCCGGCAAATACCTTTCGATTCTTGCAATTAAGACAGGTTTTGCAGATTATTTCAACCGTTCCTCTAGCGTAAATCTGTAATACCAAGACGAAACAAAAGGGGAAATCGATGCAATTAAGCGCAGAGGGTCTGAAGTTAGTCAAGTCATGGGAAGGTTATCGCCAGCGCACTTATCTGGATGTGGCGGGGTTTCCAACCATCGGCTACGGCCACCGTTTGCTGGCCTCCGAGTCGTTTCCCAACGGCATCGACGAGGCGCAAGCCAATGAAATTCTGGCCTGCGATGTGCGCGGCGCGGAACAGGCTGTGACGCGCCTGGCGAAGGTCGCGCTGACGCAAAATCAATTTGACGCGCTGGTGGATTTTGTCTTCAACCTGGGCCAGGGAAAGCTCGCGGCATCCACACTGCTCAAGGAATTGAACAGCGGACACTACGATGCGGCCCGCGAACAACTGTTGCTCTGGGATCACGCCGGCGCACTGGAGAATGCAAATCTGAAAGCCCGCCGCAAGTCTGAATACGATCTGTGGAGCAGCACCACATCGCAGCACGAGACAGCCGCATGAATGCAAGGCTTTAAATCCTTGCCTGATTTATCTCGGATACCTGCAAGCTTTCCCCGGGCTTGAGATAGCCCTTGCGCAGGAACCAGTCTTCCATCGCGATCTGAAGGCGATCGAGAGGAACGCGATGCCCCGCTTCGAGCAGTCCATCGGCGGCGGGCAGCGTGTCGTCAAAAACCGCATCGTTGGTGAAGTTGCGCATGGCGAAATTATCGATCCAGCGAATAGGGCACGGATGCGCGACGCCGGAGGCATCGATTCGCTGGATGGAGAGACGGCGCACAAACATGCTTTTACTGTACTGGAATTGCGGCTGCCTGCGGCGCAGCCGCTCTCCGTCTATTGCACGGGCACGGTCCTGGCGTCCTTGCCCTGCTGCGTTTCCACGCGGAAGCGCTTGTAATCGTAGTCGCGCTCGGTAAAGTGCTGGCGAATGCCCTTGACCAGCAGCAGGCGCGCCTGCACTGTGCCTTCGCCGCCAGTCGGCAGCCATATCTCGCCGTTCACCGGGGCTTGATCGAAGTGAAAATTAGACCCCTTCTGAATGCTGGCCACCAGGCCGCCGCCCACGCGAAAATTGTCGTTGAAGCTGACATAGAGATGAGCAATCTCGCGGTCGGCCTCATCCACCCACAAAGTGCCTTGCAGTTTCTTTGACAGGTCCTCGGCCAGGCCATGAGTCTTGGCGTTTTTGCGTCCCACAAAATCAAAAACAATGGCGGGCCGTCCGCGATAAGTTTCGCGCCGCGGATTCCGCACTTCCATGATCTCCAGAATATGGCTGACGTTGATCGAAGGCCCTTCCAGCGGCTGGCCAGAAGGAGACTTCTCCGCCTTCTCCACCCACTTGGTCACGCGCTCGGTCTCTTTCTGCTGCTCCTGCTCGTTGAGCGGCCGGCCGTCTTTCTTCACCATGCGCCCGATCTCGTGGCCGTTGACGTAGAACTTCTCAAACTCCTGTGTTTCCGTCTTCTTCACCTGGCCATTGGAATCGATGTCCTGCGTCGTCTGCATTGAGGTAAAGGTATAGTTTTCGCGAATCTTGTCCAGTTGCTTCTGGTGTTCCCGCACTTCGTTCATCAGTTGCGGAATCCCGGGCAGGGGCGCGTTGGCCGCCTGCTGCGCCTGCGCCCACTGAACCAGCAGCAATAGCAAACCGGCAGATTGTACGATGCGGAAGGTACTCATGAAGGCAGATCCTTTCCAGTGAATTGCATCCAGCAGGAAGCGCGACGGAAGTTATATTGGTTTGGACCGAGTCACACCGGGAAAAGTCACGGCAACCGTGGCCTGACACGATACCCACTTTACATGAAGGTAGATTGCTTCCGATTCCGCTGTAAACTCAGAAGCGGCACTCACACTGAAACTGCCGAACCCGGAAGGCCCCAACGGCCGCTCCAAGGAGACCTACATAATGATCAGGATTCTGCTGCAATGGCTGTTGAGCGCGGTCGCTCTGCTGGTTGTATCCCAGATAGTCCCCGGCTTCACCGTGCAGGGCCTGGGGCCCGCCCTGTGGGCGGCGCTGGTCATCGGGCTGCTCAACGCGACCCTCGGCCTGCTGCTCAAGATCGTCACCTTCCCCATCAGCATCCTCACCCTCGGTCTGTTTCTGCTGGTCATCAACGGCCTCATGATCCTGGTGGCATCGAACATCGTGCGCGGCTTCCACGTGCGCGGCATCGGTCCCGCCTTCTGGGGCGCGGTTGTGCTGGCCCTGCTCGGCATGGTGATCCGGGCGGTTACCAAAAGCGCCTAAGCAGTCAACAGCGATTTGAAAATGTGAGTTACTTTGCCGCAGGCGCCACAGGCTGTGTAGCAGCCTTGCCGGCATCGGTGGCTGGCTGCGTACGGCGCTGCTTCTTGCCGGGCCGTACGGCGGCCTTGGCGGGCGTTTGCACAGCGGTTGCCGGATGGGTCAGAACCGGACCATTGAGGGTCTGCGGCGTGCGCATGGCCCCGCCGCTGGCAAATCCGCCAGACACCGCCGGACGCGTCGGAAGCACGATGGCCCTCGCGGCTGGACGCGGCTGAACACGCGAATAGATGCTCCATCCGCCGCCGGCAACCACCATCACAATTGCCGCCGCGGCCGCTGCCCGCAACCCCGCGCTGTGCATCCAGTTGCCTCCCGGACGCAGCGCCGCAGGCCAGGCCAGAATGCGCGCCTGGTGCA
>CAVZNE010000074.1:0-6759 GCA_963776445.1 Terriglobales bacterium | reverse complement strand
CAGCCATGTCTCCTGCGGGCGGATATGAGGCTTTCTTTGGCACCAATCCGATTGCCGCTTCCTTTCCAACCGGAAAGAACTTCAATGTGAAGATCGACCTTTCCACCTCCATTGTGGCCCGCGGAAACATCATCGCCGCCGACAAGAAAAAGCAGGCGATTCCCGAGGGTTGGGCACTGGACAAGAATGGCAATCCCACCACCGATGCACACGAGGCATTGCTGGGCACGGTGCTCACCATGGCGGGCCACAAGGGCTATGCCCTGGCCATGATGGTTGAAGCTTTCAGCAGCGTTCTGTCTGGCGCGGCGATCGGTTCCTCGATCGGCTCCATGTACAAGGACCTGGACAGGAAGCAGGATGTCGGTCACTTTTTCTGTTTGTTCAATATTGCCGCATTCATCGATCTCGATGAGTTTAAAAGGCGGATGGACGAGACCATCGACCGGCTCAAGAGAAGCAAGAAATGCCCCGGCGTGGAAGAAATCCTGGTGCCTGGAGAGCGCTCGTCGAGAAAGTTTGCGGAGAACTCAGTCAAGGGCGTCAGCGTGGCTCCTGCCACGATCCTGGAACTGGAACAGTGGTGCCAACGTTTGAGCGTGCCGTTCGGCTGCTCTGAAGTGAGTGTGTAAGCCATGCCAGATATTCTCATCACGGAAAATATTCGCGGCGCCGCGGTAGACGCCATGTCTTCACGATTCGAGGTAGTGACTCTTCCCGAATTGTGGAAGGATCCGGCCGAACTGTTGCAGCGCGTGGGAGACTTCCGCGCGTTGATTATCCGCAATCAGACCCAGGTGACCGCCGCGCTTCTTGATGCCGCGAAGAAGCTGGTGGTGGTTGGCAGGGCCGGAGTCGGCCTGAACAATGTCGATGTGGAAGCCGCTACCCGCGCGGGCATTCTCATCACCTCCACGCCCGACCAGAATGCAATCAGCGTCGCGGAACTGGCAATTGGGATGATGCTCTCCATGGCCCGCATGATTCCTGCTGCCGATGCGGATACGAAACAGGGCAACTGGAATCGGCAACACTTTTTTGGGACCGAGATGTACGGCAAGACCCTTGGCATTCTCGGAGCGGGCAAAATCGGCTTCCTCACCGCGATGCGGGCGCAGGCTTTCGGCATGAAGGTGCTGGCCTACGACCCGTTCGTCAGCGCGGACAGCGTCCTTCTGAGTGAACTGAGCGCCGAACTGGTTTCCCTTGAAGAACTGCTCGAGCGCTCGGATGTCGTTTCCTGCCATCTGCCTGCAACCCCACAGACGGCGGGGCTGCTCAACGCCAAGTGCTTTGCGCGCATGAAGCCGACAGCCACGCTGATCAATACATCGCGCGGAGAAGTGATTGTCGAAGCGGATCTTATCGCGGCCCTTAAATCCGGCGCAATTGCCGCAGCCGCACTGGACGTGCGGGCCAAGGAACCTCCCACGCGCGGCGCACTGGAAGATCTGCCGAATTTGGTTCTGACGCCGCACGTGGCCGCGTTTACACATGAAGCGCAGGATCGCGTAACCAATGCTATCTGCGAAGATGTTTGCCGGGTGCTCGACGGCAAAAAAGCCATGAATGCCGTAAATCGGATTCCAGGCGCCTGAAGTACTCTTGCGGATTGCGTAGGGCTTGGTTGCGCCATCAGTGCCGCGCCTTTGCGTTTGGAGCTGATGCATTTCCGATTCTGAACTTTTCCTATACCGGACGCCAGGTGGATCTTTTCAAAAAAGAGTCGCCTGGCGTCCTCTTTTGCAGGCTCCGCGTTCATGCGCGAACATTCAAGGCTGCAAACCCAAGACGGTATTCGGATAATACAGAGCGAGAATTTCGCGAAAGCCCGCGCCTCTTGTGGCCATGCCCGCCGCACCGAATTGGCACATTCCCACGCCGTGGCCCACGCTATGACCTTCCAACAGCCAGCCGTCCTGGTCCGCCGTCGCGGTAAAGTCGCTGCCCGGGATGGCGCTCCAGCCCCATTGCCGCGCCTGCTCGATCCTCTGCCGTTCATCGCCGGACTGGGGAGGCTGACGGCTGGCGATCCGGCTTTTCCAGGCAAGCGGATGCCGCTGGCAGGTTGCGCAGCGCACCGCATAGTAGGGGTACGCCTCGCCGGGCTCCATGCCGACATCGCGCAGGCTGCGCGTTCGGCCTCCGCAGCGGCTGGAATACAGGGCCGCCAGCGTTTTGCCACGATATTGCAGCACCAGTCCGTGCGTGGCCTGAACAGCGCTCCAGACGCGACCGGTTGCGGGAGGCAGCGACTTGAGGAACTGGCAATGCGTGGTGTCGCAGAAATCGAAGTTCATGTGCCGAACGCCGGCGGCCAGAAAAGAGCGGGTAGCAACAGCTTGGGCTTTCAACGCTTCCAGGGGTGCGCTTTCGTTCATCTCCGCTGCCACAATGGAGGCCACAGCCGTTTCGCGGTCCATGCTGACCACGGCCACCAGTTCCCCGTTCTCGGCGTGGAGGTTAAGGCGACCCCAATAGGAGCGGTGGAACTTGCTGGGAACGATAAGTTGGAACGCGGTTGGAGAGCCATCCCTGGCGGTAGCTGTCCAACTTTCTGCTGAGCGGGAACCAACAACAACCCGGCCGCTGACGGCGCGGAAGATCAACTGCCGGCGACCCGGCTCGCCGTTGAGCACCAGTCCACTGGATGCGGTTTCCGCAGTAACGGAGAGAACCTGCCCGTCCTCCTGCTCCAGAACCAGTTCCCTGGGATGAAACAGCCCCAGGACTCCAATGTGAACTTCCTGCTGCGCCGTGGCCGCAGGAACGGCCGCTAGCAGGAATGAAAGCAGTAGAAACGACAGCGCCGAGAGAGTGAATCTGTGCCTCATCGCGCACCGGCTCCCAGGGAGCGCAGCATTGCACCCGCGACCTTTGCGCTGTCTGCGCCGGTTACGCCATGCACGCGCACCAGCAGTAACAGCCGCGGCTGCGCGGCCGGGTACAGCACAAGCGTAAAGCCGTCCGCTGCGCCTTGCGGCGTGTGTGAGCAGACCGCGGTTCCGGTTTTGGCCAGCGCTGCGTTTTCGCCCAGAGCCGCGTCCACTGCGCGTGCTGTGCCCCGCTCCGCCGACGCAAGCATGCCTCGGGTGATCCTGCCCTGAACAGCAGACGACTGTTCGGTGGCAAGTTTCAGATAAGCCCGAGCCAGCGCCAAGGGTGGCTCTTTCCACGCCGCGCCCAGACCCACCAAGTTTTCGTCTTTGGCCTCTGCTGCGGGACCGGCCAGCCCGTAGCGGGCAAAGGTTTGCGCCGCGCGCCTGCGATCGAGCCCATTGGCCAGCGCCAGAAAATAGGCATTGCAGGATTGCGCAATCGCTTCTTCAAGCCCCAGTGCGCCGTGCCCGGCAGGCAGCCAGCAGCGGCTCCGCGTGCCCAGGCAGCGCACGATCGGAAACTGGCCGCCGTGCTGTTCCGCATACGCGACGGCGAGAAAGGGCTTGACCAGCGAGCCGTGAGAGATTGCGGATTGCGACGGCCATCGCTCGGCCAGCACATTGCCCGACGCATCCAGCAGCAGATAGGAGATTTCCGGGCCGGGAAAGTTGCGTTCGAGTGTTGCCTTGGCCGCTTGGGAGAAGATCCCCGAAGCGGTCTGGGCAGGCGCAGGACAACAGGCAAACCAAAGCAGGAAGCCGATTACGGCCGCCAGCGCGCGCAGTCCTTTCGGAGTTCTCACCTTAGCGAGCCCATTGATAGGTGACCGTCTGCGTCACTGTGCTGCCCAAATCCTTCTCTTCGATTCGCTCCTGCTCCACCTTGGAGAAGGCGCGACTGAAGCTGGCCACATTGCCGGAGAAGAATGCCGGGGTTTCGCCGTCCACGCTGGCCCCGCGCTGATCGCTTCCGCCGCGATGACCGGCGCGGTCCAGTTGCGTCATCAGCAGGCGGAAGTTTCCTTGCTCCTGCGTGTGCCGGAACAGCGCGGCATAAGTCACGTTGCCTTTGCTCTCTGCCGGCGCGGCCGTCTGTTTGCGCGCCAGCAACTTCTCAAGAAGGCTGGAATCGTTGGCAAGCAGCAACTGCTTCCCATCCACCATAACGAAGAGAGGCACTGCGCCATCGAGCGCAAGATACTTGCCAGCCGCGCTCGCACGCTTTTCCCAATGCGCGCCGATCTTTCCGGCGGTCAGGCCCGGCAGCAAGGAATCCGTGAGCGACTGGCACACAGAATCCTCATCCCAGTCTTGCGCGGCGGAGAGCACCATCGCCGTTTGCAGCGAGACAAAGACGCCGTCCCGCGGAGCGCGCGTGGCATAGACGGTGAGCAGCGCATCGGGCTGCTGCACGCGGAGCAGCGTGCGCAACGATTGAAAAGCATCAGCCTGCTGCGCGGCCACCGGCGCACGGTCGATGGGCACGTCTAGTTGCGCGGCGCTGCCGGCGTTCTCAGCAGCAGGAGCCGCGGGTGCGCTCCAGGCCGGAACCTGCGGCTGCTCCGGCCTCACTTCAAGCAGGTTCTCGCGCAGACTCCTGATTACATTTTCCGGGCCAGGCGAGGCCTGCGCCGCGTAGAATGCCGCATCCTCCGGAGCCAACGCCGTCAATGCCTTCACATCGCCCTGCGCTTGCGCAATCGCTCCGGCATGGCGCAGCAGAACACGCTCTTCGCGATAACTCTGCGTGCTTCGATACAAGTCGCTGACCGCCGAGGCGTACTGCTTCATCTCGGTGATGTTGCGCTCGACCCAATAGCTGCGGAAATAGGGCGAGGGAACAATCTTGTCGAGGTTCAGCACCATGCGAAGATCGCCGCGTTCGCCCGCCGCCTGCTGCACGGCTTCGGCGTACCATCCCTCACCGGAAAGACTGTGCGAAGCTGCTCCCTGCAGCCGGTCCAGTACGCCCGCCACCAAGTCTTCCCTGGTGCCCAGAATCAGCCAGCCATCTTCGGCGGCAAAGGCCGCGATGCGCGACGACTGCGCGTCCTTGTGCACATAAAACGGGGTTCCTGCCTCGGTACGCTGCTCGAACTTGCCTCGCGTTTGCCACAGCGGAGTGCTCTCAATGGCCTGCTGCTCAAGGCGCGTGACATAGACAAATTCGAGATTGCCGATGTCGTAAAGCGCCAGGCAACTTTGCTTGCCCGCCACCTTTCCCAGCAAACTGCCGTCGGTTGGAATGCCCGCCGTGGCCGAGAATTCGTCCTGCGCTTGCGAAAGCCGCCCGTAGAGGCGCGTGGTACTGAACACCGCATGATTGTCGCCGCTGAGCCAGCTGCGCTTCTCTTCCGACGTATTCCAATCCTGCAGCAGAGAGCCAAAGTCCTTGGCCTCCAGGTAAAGCAATGCGCCCTCGGGAAGCAGGCTTGGCAGCTCAGGCTTCGGCTTGACTGCCTGTTCCAGTGCACCAACGGCAAACACCACGCCGACGCCCAGCAACAGCGCTCCCGCACCCCAGAGAAGATGTTTGGTTCCGAGAAGACGTTTCATTCCGCATCCCCCTCGCCGCTGGCAGCTTTCTTAGGAACGAACGGCATGCCCGGCAGCAGGCGTGGGCGCACCACGCTTGCCTGATCCAGTTCCGCGTGGATCTTTGGCGCGCGCTCCGCGTTTTCCTGCTCGCGGGCGGCCTCCGTCTCCAGGCGTCTTTTTTCTTCTTCAAGAGCGCTCCGCCGCGCAGTGTCCCGCTCAGACAGCAGCCTGCTCCGCACCAGCGCCAGTGCTTTATCGCGTTCATGCCGCTTTTCGCGGGCGTGAATCGCGAGCCAGGTCAGCCGGGACATCTCTTCCGGCTTCAGAGATACTTGCTGCGGCGCTGCACCGGCGTCGCCGTCTGCCGAGTCGTCCTCTTGCGCATAAGGCTGACCGTAGAAGCTTCCGTTGGACAGAATCGGTTCCGCGGCCACCAACGCGCGGGCATCCTGACCAGCCGCAAAGGCGGCCCACACATACTGGAGCCGCAATTCCATCCGGTCCGGCGCTGCGGCAACGGCAGAGCGCAGCAAGCGTTCCTTCACCTTGTCATTGGGAGCGCAAGCCGCCGCCGCGCCGCGCGCCTCAACAAAGTAAGGCTGGCTGGCCTCGTCTGCGCTGGGACAGGCGGCGCGCGCAAGCAGTTGCAACTCCGCGCTGCCTGTTACTGGGTTGCCCCGCCCGTGCAATGCTTTAGACGCGGCCACGCGCTCCGCATACTTCGCATTGGGATCAGCGGCCACGGCGGCCAGCGCGGCAAGAGCCGGCTGCGACTGCGCGTTCCCGGACAACTGGGCCACCGCGAGCCGCACCTTCAAATCCTCATTCCACGGCGAAGCTTCTGCCAGCGGCTGCAGAAATGGAATTGCCTCGGCGTAACGACTGCGCGTTTCCAAAAGGCTGGCGGCCGCATCCGCGTCGGCATACGCATTGGCGCTGACCAGCGTCAACCGCTTGAGCAGGGCCACGGCTCCGGCAACATCGCCCTCATCGAGATAGAGCGCGGCCAGGCCCGTGAAGTTGGGCGCGGTCAGTTCGCGCGCGTCCAGAGCCCGCTCGTACAGGAACCGCATCACGATCCGCCTCGACGCATCACCCAGGCGCACAGCGGCACTCTGGAGGTTGTTCAATGCGGGAGCGCTGTTCGGGTGCTTCTTCCACGCTGCCACCAGTTGCGGCAGGCGGCCTTCCGCGTCAGCCAGGCGCAACTCCAAGCCAAGCCACTGCGGTGCGATGCGCTTCTCCTCGGGAATGCGCGCCAGCTCCGCACGGGCCTCGGCAAATTTCTTCTCGTCGAGCAGCGCATCGATCCAGTTGGACTCTGCATGCTCAAGGCCATCTA
>CAVZNE010000073.1:0-6001 GCA_963776445.1 Terriglobales bacterium | reverse complement strand
GGAAGCGACACGTTGTAGGGATGGGCGACGGAGACGATGCCGGTGGGGTTGGGAATGAGCCACTTGCCGGCTTCGCCCTTGACGGCGGGCTGGTTGAACAGGTTGTAGGCCACGCTGCTGCCGGGGTTCACGACATTGTTGTTCACATCGGCGCCGGTAAGCGAGGTTCCCCAGCCGGCATTGGCCACGCCGGCCAGCCCGCTGGCGCTGCGGTCGTCGCTGAGCCCCACCGGGACCGAGAAGCGGGAGTAGCCGATTTCCTGGTCGGAAACGTGCAGATGCTGGTAGCCGATGAAGCCGAAGAGCTTGTCCTTGAGCAGCGGGCCGCCGACCGTGCCGCCAGCCGTGTAGCGGTGCAGTTGCGGTACCTTCTGGCCGGCGGGAATGTCGGGATCCTGATTGAAGAAGAAAGGCGCGGCGTTGAGCCAGTCGGTGCCGCGATGGATGTAGGCATTGCCGTGCAGCACATTGGTGCCGGACTTGGTGCTCATGTCCAGGTGCGCGCCGGCTGTCGAGCCCTGCTGCGCGTCGTACATCGAGGCGTTGACGCGGACTTCCTCAATGGTCTCGGGAGCCGGGCTGGGAATGGCGTTGCCGATGGAGAGATAAACCGAGGCGCTGCTCTGGATGACGCCGCCGGCGCCGTTGTTGCCGCCGCCCGCGTTCTCAACAATGCGGGCCGAGCCCACCTGACTGGTGCTTTTGCCGTTGAACAGGTTGCTGGCGTCCACGCCGTTGAGCAGGAAGGTATTGGAGGTATCGCGCTGGCCGTTGGCCCAGATGGGCGCGTTGCCCAGGCCGGAGTTGACGCCGGTGCCGCCGGCCAGCTCCGCGCTGACGCCGGTCGACAGAATCGCCAGTCCGGTAAAGCTGCCGGTAGGCAGCGGCGCCAGATCGATCTGCGCATTGTCCAGAATGTAGCCGTTGGTGGTGTCCACGGCGTTCATCAGCGGGGAGGCTTCCACTTCGACGGTTTCCGTGGTCTGGCCAATTTTCAGCGCGGCGTTCACCGTGGCGGTGCGGTCGGCCTGTACCGCGATGTGCTGCGTCTTCTGCACATCGAACCCATCGGCCGTGTAGGTCAGGGTGTAGGTTCCGATGGGCAGATCGACGAGGCTATAGGCGCCGGCCCCGTTGGTCTTCGCCGTGCGCCTCAGGGAAGTCTGCTCACCCACGATGGTGATCGCGGCGTTGGGAATCACGCCGCCAGTGGTGTCAGTGACTACGCCGGTAATGCCGCCCAGTGTCTGCTGCGCAAAGACGGCAGTGCAGCAAAAGGCAACGGTTGCCACGATCGCCAACAGCCGGGATGAAAGACAGAAGAAGCTAGGCATGGAATTCCTCAAGTCGCGGGCCTCGATAAAAAAGGGATTTTCCCGACCAGTCTTTTGAAATATTCAAAAAAAACACTGAGATCGAATGAAAAACAACCATTCCTGATCGATCAAAAGAGAGGACCACAGGTCAACCGACACGACTCGTACGCTTGCCGGGGTCTGTTCTGACATACGGGATATATAAAGAATACCGTCTGCACATCAGAATTCCATGATGATCCGTACTTTTTTGTTGCCAAGTGTATGTCGGGTATGCTGCTGCGGGGGCTGAAAAAAGGAAAAAGGAAAGGGAGCGGCGCCTCGGAGACCCGCCCCACGAGCCCTCCGCAGCAGCATTGGCGGACACGCTGGGCAAACGGCATGTGCCATACTAAATCTGCTTTTGACAGCAGGGAAGTGGATCGCAAGACCGACATGAAAGAGCTTCGCACGCCGAATCCGGAGTTTCTGCGCCGCGCCATTGAGTTGGCCACGCACAATGTTGTTTCGGGCGCAGGAGGCCCATTTGCCGCGCTGATTGTGCGCGACGGGCAGATTGTGGGCGAGGGCGTGAATACCGTGACCTCTACCCACGACCCCACCGCTCACGGGGAGGTCAACGCCATCCGCGCCGCATCCAGGGCACTGGGCACGTTCACACTGGCGGGTTGCGCACTCTACACCAGTTGCGAGCCCTGCCCGATGTGCCTGGCGGCCGCCTACTGGGCGCGCGTGGACGCGATCTACTATGGAGCGAGCGCCGCGGATGCGGCCAAGGCCGGCTTCGATGACGCGTTTCTCTACGAAGAAATGCGCAAAGACAATGCCGAGCGCAAGTTGCCCGCCGTGCAACTGCTGGGCGATGAGGCCTGGAGCAGCTTTGCCGCGTGGCTCGCCTCGGCCAGCAAAATCAAGTACTAATCGAACACAATCTTTATGCCACCTCCAGCGGAGTTGAATTTTGGGAGCGAGCGGAATTCCAGCACTCTCGCGGCGGAAGCCATTTTTTGGAGGCTCTAGAACAGAATCCGCATCTCCGAGATCAGGTTGTGATTGTAGAAGTGGAAGCCGGAAGTGGCGATCTGCATGCCCGCGTCGAAGATCACCATGGCATGCGTGGGCTTCCAGCTCTTGCGCCGCACCATATAGAAGGCCGCCGGCGTGAGGAAGTTCTGCATCGCTCCGTCGGTGGGGCCGCCTTTGCAGAAGGTGGCGTTTTCTTCCACGTCCAGCCATACATGCGCGTTGGGATGGATCTGCGCGGTTGTATTCCATTCGATCTCCCGGCCTTGCGCAAAGACCTTGCCGGTGGGCAGCACGCCGTTCATCATCGTCTGCACGTTGAAGCGACCCCAGGCGCGGCCCAGGCCCAGTTTGGGGAACCAAGCGCCGGTGAGAGCGCCCAACTCCTGGCTGCCGGGAGTGAAGCTGCGGACGAGAATCGCCGTCAGGGCATAGTTGCCGTGCTGAGCGTTGCCCGAGGCGATGCGGAACTTGACCTGCGCCTCGGCGTTGCCAAAGCCGTCCTTCAGCATGGACGAGTTGTTCTGGACATACGCCGGCTGCATGAAGTCCAACTGCAGGCGGTTGCCCACGATCACGGCGATACCGTGGCCGTTGCCATAGTTTACCGTCTGGTTGGGGGCATAGGCGTTGGAGACGGAAAGCCGAACCGCCTGCGACAGGCGCGAATCGGATTGGATGAGGGGCCCCATCCACGCCGGTTGCAGCGCCGCCATGGCGTCGTTATGCGCACGGAATCGCTCATAGAACGACTGCTGCGCGGTTGCCGCGCATGTACCGGCCACCAAGGTGGCCGCCAAAGCCAGAGAAGAGAAAATTCGGAGTCGATTCACAGGTTGAACTTGTTTATACGTGTTCTATTCCGTGCCGCCAAGTGATGCGCAGCACGGTTGTGGCTTGACCACGGACTCAGGCGGCAACGACCTTAGAACAAGATCCGCATCTCCGAGATCAGGTTGTGGTTATAGGTGTGGAAGCTGGAAGTGGTCATCTGCATGCCTTCGGCAAAGACGAAGGATGCATGCGTGGGTTTCCAATCCTTGCGCCGCAGAACATAAAACGCCGCCGGGGTGACAAAGTTCTGCATCAAGCCGTCGTGGCTGCCGCTGAAGTAGAAGGTGGCGTTGTTGCTCAGTTCGAGCCACACGTGCGTGCTGGCGTGCACCTGCGTCAATGCGTTCCAGGCAATGGACCGGCCCTGCGCCGCAATCTTGCCCGTGGGCATGGTTCCGCCCAGCGCGGACTGCACGTTGAAGCGGCCAAAACTGCGGCAAGCGACAAGCGTGGGCGTAAAGGAATCGGTGGCCGCGCCGTTCTTGTAGGTTCCGGTGGCAAAGCTGTGGCTCAGGATTGCCGCCACGTCGAAGTTGCCGTGCTGAGCGTTGCCTGAGGCGATGCGAAACTTGGCTACCAGCGAAGTGTCGCCCAGGCCGTCTTTGGCCGTGGCCAGGTTGTGCTGGATGTAGGAGGGCGGCATGTAGTCGAACTCCAGGCGACGGCCGACGATGATGCCTGCGCCGCGGCCATTGCCGTAGTTCACCGTTTGTGTGCGGGCGGCGGTGTACTGGTTGGAGAAGGCGAACCGCGCGTACTGGATCAGGCGCGGATCGCCTTCGACCAGCGGCGTAACCATGGCCGGCTGCAGGGCCGTCACGGCGGCATTCTGCCCGCGAAAGCGTTCGTAGAACGATTGCTGCGCGGATGCCGTACATGCGCCGGCCGCGAAGGCCGCCGCCAAGATTATCGAAACAATGGGCGAGATGATCCTGAGTCTGCTCACAAGTCAACCCTTATACGTGCATCTCCAATTTCCGCTATGTGATACGCAGCACGCCTGTGGCTTCGCCCCACGTCTAGCCGCTATACTCCCGCCATGCGAGTTATCCGGCTCTCCCTGCTGCTTTCCGTCTCCATTGCCGCCGCTGCCCATTCCCAGGTCCCCATGCCGCACACGCTTTCGGCCTGGCAGTTGCAAAACTCCGGCTCCACGGCGAGCCTGCGCGGCATCGACACAGTAGACGGAACAGTGGCCTGGGCCAGCGGCACGGAAGGCACCGTGCTGAAGACCACCGACGGCGGCGCGCACTGGCAGAAGTGCGCCGTTCCGGACGAAGCCAAGGATGGCGCAACCTTCGACTTTCGCGGTGTGGAAGGCTGGGACGCCCAGACGGCCATCGTGATGGCCTCCGGTCCCGGCGAAAAGAGCCGTCTCTACAAGACCAACGACGGATGCAGGACATGGAAACTGCTCTTCAGGAATCCCGACGCGCCGAATGGCTTTTTTGACAGTTTTTGGCTGAACGACGAGCGCGGCATGCTGCTCGGAGACCCGGTCGGAGGCAAGTTCGTGGTCTTTAAGACAAGCAACGGCGGCAAAACCTGGAAGCGCGAGCCGCCGGAAGGACTGATACTTCATGGGCGCTCGCTGGCGGCATTTGCGGCCAGCAACAACTCCATCGCCCGCGGCAACCGGCAGTTCGCATGGGGATTTGTCACCGGCGGCAAGGACGGCGCCGTCCTTTTCAACCGCCTCAGCGATCCGGAAGAAGAAGGGGCAAGCGGCCTTGTTGGCCGTATGGTGCGGAAAAAAGTCGGCTGGAAGACCAGTTCGATTGCGCTCACCCACGGGGCCGAAAGCTCCGGAGCTTTTTCAATCGCCTATCGCTATCCGGTAACCACCGGAATCTGCCAGGAATGCAAGTTCGAAGATAATTCCCGCTTCGTCGCCGTCGGCGGCGATTACCAGAAGCCAAACGAGAGCGCCGGAACGGCCGCATCGTCGACCGATGGTGGCTGGACCTGGACCGCAGCCGTCAAGCCTCCTCACGGTTTCCGCTCCAGCGTGCAGTGGAGCGAGGCGCTCAAAGTCTGGATCGCCGTCGGTACGAATGGTTCCGATGTGAGCCGCGACGACGGCAAAACCTGGCAGCCGCTCGACGACGGCAACTGGAACGCTCTTTCGCTGCCCTTTGTTGTGGGGCCAAACGGCCGCATCGCCCGGCTCGGTCCCGCGGCCATGGCCTCCGCCCCCGGCAAGTTAAAATAAGGGCAATCGAATGAATGAAGCCACTCCAGCCGCTGTTGCACAGGCCCCCCGCGATGCGCGGGCTGCGGAACTGCGGGCGCAGGGCAGGGAATCCACGGCTCCCCTGGTCCAGATCTGTGGCCTGGAAAAGACTTACACCACGGCGCGTGGCGCGCTGACCCTGTTCAAAGCCCTGGATTTGGAGATCGAAACCGGCGAAATGGTGGCCATTGTGGGCCAATCCGGCGCGGGAAAAAGCACACTCTTGCATATTCTGGGCGCGCTGGACGCCCCCACGGCGGGAACGGTCCTTTGCGCCGGAACCAATGTGGCCAGTCTCTCCCAGCGCGAGGCCGCGGCCTTTCGCAACCGGGAGATCGGCTACGTTTGGCAGTTCCATTACCTGCTGCCGGAGTTTACGGCGCAGGAAAATGTGGCCATGCCCCTGCTGGCTCGCGGAGTGGCCAAGCGGGATGCGCTGGCGGTGGCGGCGAACTGGTTGAGAGAAGTTGGTTTGGAGGATCGCGGCGAGCACCGGCCGGGGGAACTGTCCGGCGGCGAACAGCAGCGCATCGCATTGGCCCGCGCGCTGGTCAACCATCCCCGGTTGCTATTGGCCGACGAGCCCACCGGCGAT
>CAVZNE010000072.1:0-8987 GCA_963776445.1 Terriglobales bacterium | reverse complement strand
AGAACCGGGCTACTTCTACATAAAAATCATCGGAGCTGCCGTCCGCCTGGCGCAGGTCATAGACCAGATCCGGGGCAGCAACCGCGCAACCGCCCGGCGCAGACTCAGGCACAGTTGTATCCTGCATCAGGCACACCTGCGTCTTTAGCAACCGATCGGGTTCAATGGGGGATAGCATCCGATGGCTCTTTCCGCGCACCATCTGTTCTGCCTACTAAAAACACTAAGAAATAATACGCTCACAATGTAAAAACGTTCCCTCTTCGGCTCTGAGACCGCCGAACCCAGGTAGTCCAGGTGTCCGGAAACGGCCACCGCCGTGCGCCAGCGAACACCCGGCAACTGTCACGGGTCTGTTGCCTTCCGTCCAACGCGTTGTATATAAGCAATTTGTAGAAAGTTGGTGTTTGGCGCGACAGGTGCAATACCGATGGGGTATTCGCTCCGCAAGCGGGGGGAAGTTGGAAAGAGGCGTCACGATGTCTGGATTGATCCTGGATGTACGGTATGCATTGCGGCAACTGCGCAAGAGCCCCGGGTTTACCTTGGCGGCAGTGCTGATGCTGGCGCTGGGGATTTGCGCCAACGGCACCGTCTTCAGTTGGATCAACTCCACCATGCTGCACCCCATTCCCGGCGCCAGGCATACCGGCAATCTGGTCTCGCTGATGCGCGGAGAGCGCAGCGATAGCCCGTCCCCGCCCTTCTCCTATCTCGACTACCGGGATCTGCGCGATTCCAACCACACCTTCACCGGCATCCTGGCTTTTCACGCCGACTGGATCGCGCTTACCGGCGGCGATGAACCCCTGCGCATCTATGGGGCGAATGTGTCTTCGAATTACTTCGATGTGCTGGGGATCAAGCCCCTCATGGGCCGCTTCTTCCTGCCCGCCGAAGAGTCGCCGCAGGGTGGTCCGCTCTATGCCGTCATCGGCTATACCTTGTGGCAAACCCGTTTTGCCGCCGACCCGGCCATCGTCGGCAAGTCCGTTGAGATCAACCAGTATCCGTTCACCATCGTCGGCGTTGCCCCCCAGGGCTTCATCGGATGCATGCCCGGTATCCGCGTCGACCTGTGGACCCCGCTGACCATGAATGTTGGACCGGGCAGCGGCGACTGGTCCATGCAGCACCGCGAAAATGCGTGGCTCAATGTCACCGGAAGGCTGCGGCCAGGCGTCGATCGGCCGCGCGCCACCCAGGATCTGGAACTGCTGATGCGGCAGTTGGCAGCCCAATACCCCGACCAGCACAAGGGCGTGAACACCATTTCGCTCGATCCGCTCTGGCGCTCTCCCTTCGGCGCCAACGGGTTCATGGCGTCCTCGCTGCCCATTCTTCTGGCCATTGCCGGAGTGGTTCTGCTGCTGACCTGCGCCAACATCGCCACCCTCATGCTGGTCCGCTTCGTCTCCCGCAGGCGCGAGTTTGCCATCCGCCAATCCCTCGGCGCAAACCGCGTGCAGCTCATGCGCCAGATGATTCTCGAAGGCCTGCTGCTTTCCCTCGGCGGAGGAGCGCTGGCCGTTCTGTTGACTTCGTGGACGTCAAAAACGCTGGCGCGCTTCATCCCGCCGAACAGCAATCCGATCGCAATCAACGGTTCTCTCGATGGCAATGTGATCGCCGCCATCATGGTCCTTGCTGTTCTGGCCAGCCTACTCTGCGGTGCTTTCCCGGCCTGGAGATCGTCCCGGGTCTCTCCCGCCGAGGTCCTCAAGGAAGAAGCAGGCAGCGTCTCCTCCGGGGTCCACAATCAGCTTCTGCTCAGCGGCCTTGTGGTCGCCCAGATCGCCCTGTCTTTGACGCTGCTGGTTACGGCGGGCCTGTTCTTTCGCACCCTCAAGAAGACCAGCGAGGCCGATCCGGGATTCGACCGGTCCCATGTGCTCCTGGCTTCCCTGGATCTTGGGCCTGCCGGATACTCGTCCGCCGACGCCAAAGCCTTTCAGAGCCAGTTGCTCTCCAAACTGGAAGTTCTGCCGGGAGTAACCTCCGCGGCTTTGGCCGACTGGGTGCCGCTCAGCCTGAACCGCGGAACGGTCCATGCCTATCCCGAGGGCTATGTGCCCAAGCCGCACGAATCGGTTGAATTCCGGCGCGCCGCTGTCACCGCCGGGTACTTCCAGACCATGAGAATCCCCCTCGAACAGGGCCGGGCGTTTACTCCTCAGGATGGGAAAGACGCGCCGAACGTCCTCATCGTCGATCAGACCATGGCCAACCACTTTTGGCCGGGACAGTATCCCCTGGGCAAGCGCCTGCAAATCTACGGCACTCTCTTCACGGTTGTGGGAGTGGCGCGCAACACCAAGCACTCCTGGATCAACGAGCCTCCGGAGCCGCTCATCTACTTTTCCTACATGCAGGGGAGCGGGCCGCAGACGATTATCCACTTGCGCACCCAGGGCGATCCGCAATCGGTTGCGCCTGCGCTCGAACAAGCCGTGCACCAGCTCAACGCAAAGCTGCCGGTCTTCGACGTATTCACGCTGGAACAAAGCAGCCAAACGGCCAGCATGTTCACCATGATCGAGACCACGTTTGCGGGCGCATTCGCCATCCTGGCCCTGATTCTGGCGGCCTCTGGCATCTACGGAGTCATTGCCTACAGAACCGAACTGCGCACCCACGAGATCGGCATTCGCGTCGCCCTGGGCGCATCGCATGGGGACGTGTTGCGGCTGGTTCTGCATCAGGGATTGCGGCTGGCGATCATCGGCATTGCCCTGGGGCTGACCATGTCGATGCTGCTCACGCGCTTCCTGCGCGGGCTGCTCTACGGCGTCTCCGCGAGCGACCCGTTGACTGTTTTTTCGGTGACTGCGGTGCTGGCGCTGATCGCCGTTGCCGCCTGCTATCTGCCCGCCATCAAGGCCATGCGCATTGAACCGGTCACGGCCATGCGGCTTTAGATAAGTTGGGGCCCGGCTTTTTGTGCGGTCTTCCCGGGTCCCGTTTTTATTGGATTTACCGCTCCGCCGGATGCAGCTTGCCGCCGTGCAACACAAACCGGTGGCCGCGCCAGACGATGGTGTTGCCGGCGAAGCCTGCCACCCAGATGCCCATGGCCGCCAGGTCGCGCAACGGCAGCAGCCAAAGGCGGGGCAGCACCTGGTGGTCGCCCAGCACCTCGGCGCCCACCATCATGGCCAGCGTGAGGCGCAAAAAGAAGCTCAACCCCAGCAGCCACAGGCTCAGCGGACTCAGGCCGCTGGTCAGCACGTTGATCAGCGCCCAGCCCAGGCCGTGGGTAAAGATGAGGCCCACATAGCCCCAGGGACGCGAGTCGCGGACCGTGCGGCCCCAGCGCAACTGGTGATCGGCAAAGCCGCGCCAGCCGTAGGCAGGAATGGCGGTTTCTACCACTTCGGCGCTCAGAGCCACGCAGTAGCCGGCCCGGTCCACGCGCGCGCCCAGCTCGTAGTCGTCGGCCAGGTAATCAACCAGCGTGATCAGGCCGCCGATTCTGTCCAGCGCCTCCCGGCTCACGGCCAGCGTAGAGCCAAGACCGTAGTGCAGCCCGCCCTCGATCATTTTGGAGAGCAGCACGCCGGCCTGAAAGTCGGTGGCGATGCCCAGGGCCTCTAGGCGCGAGGGAAGCGTGCCGTGCGCACGTCCGCGATAGAGCGTCGTTACCAGACCGACCTTTTCTGGAGCTTTGCCATGCGAAGCCTTGCCGGGTTCTTCTGGCGGCGGCGCAAAATGGGCCATCACCCGCTCCAGGTAGCGCGGCGATACAGTGATGTCGGAGTCGTTGATGAGCAGGAAATCGTAGCGGGCGTGTTCGGCCAGCTGGGTCAGCGTGCTGACCTTGCCGTTGGTTCCCAAGCGCAGAGGGCACTCGATCAGGCGGATGGACCGATGGGGAAAATCCTGCCTGAGCAGGTCGACGGCCGCCACGGCGGGGTCGGCCAGCGAGGACACCCCGAACAGCAGCTCGAACTCGCCGGTGTAGGTTTGGCGGCAGTGGCTGCGGAAGGCGTCGATCATGCCGGGGTCGATGCCCTTGAGCGACTTGAGAATGCTCACGCCGGGCGCAAAGGCCGGCAGCGGGGCGCGGCGGCTGCGAATGAAGGCGCGCGCCGCAACCATGGCGGCCACAAAGTAGCCCATCCCGGCAACGGCCAGCACCGTGGTCAAAACCTCCACGGATTGGGCGAAAATGTGCGGCATCACAGGGGTTAGTGTAACGGAAAAGCAGTTGTCAGTGGTCAGTTGTCAGTTACCCGAATGCGCAATCGGCACTCAAACCTTTGGCTGCCAGTAGAACGATGCCCCTTGCATGTAACTGCGAGCGCTTTTGTCTGACAACTGATCACTGACCACCCGCTTTACTCGTACCGCAGCGCCTCGATGGGGTCCAGGTTGGCGGCCTTCCAGGCGGGATAAATGCCAAAAAGGAGCCCAACCGCGCAGGAGACGCCAAATCCAACCAGAACCCAGACCGTGGAGAGCGTGGCAGGCAGGCCGATAGGCAGAAAGTAGACGATCCAGGTGATCACCGCGCCCACGATCACGCCCACCACACCGCCCACGGCGCACAGAGTTACCGCCTCGGTGGTGAACTGGGTGAGGATGTTCTTCTTGGTGGCGCCCATTGCCTTGCGGATTCCGATCTCCCGGGTGCGCTCGGTTACCGAGACCAGCATGATGTTCATCACGCCCACGCCGCCTACCATCAGGCCGACGCTGGAGACGGCAATCATGAACGCGACCAGTCCGCCAGTGAGCTGCCCCCAAAGCTTGCTGAGCGAGTCCGGTCCGAAGATCTCGAAATTGTCGGGAGCCTCGACTTTGACCTTGCGCCGGATGCGCAGCGCCTCGCGAATCTCTTCCTCCACCAGGGACTTGTTTCTCTGGTCGTCGTACTTGACGCTGACGTACATGTCCTTGATTTCCGGGTACAGGCTGTGGAAGACACCCAAGGGAAAAAAGACGCCATTGTCCCCAGGGTTTTTACCGGAGCCGAAGGGCTGCTTCCGCTTTTCCAGGATGCCGATCACGGTGAAAAGGCTGGTGGCAATGTTGACCTCCTTGCCGAGGGGGTCCACTTCGCCGAACAGCTCTTCCGCGGTGTCGTGGGCCATGACGCAGACGTGCGCATGGCGCTGGTCCTCGTCCTCGGTCCAAAACCTGCCTGCCTGCATTGAAAGCTCTGAAACGGTTTCAAGCTGCGCGGTCGAACCGGCCAGAAACGCCCCTCCCACCTTCTTGCCGTTGTATTTCACGTCTACGTCGCCCACGTGGAACTGCTGATTGAAGTGCTCGTACGTGCCGTCGACGGCCACCACGTGGGGCAGATTTCGGAGGGCGAGAGCGTCCTCCAGAACCAGCTTCTTGCGGGTAAGCATCTCGGTGGTCGGCTTCACGCCGATCATGGGCATGTGGAACACCCAGAAGACGTTCGACCCCATCGAGGTGACCCAGTCGGAGACCCGGTTGTTGAGCCCGTTGATGATCGAGGAGATGGTGATCACCGTGGTGACGCCGATGACGATGCCCAGGATGGTCAGCCCCGAGCGCAGCTTGTTGGCTCGAAGGGTATCGAGAGCCATCTTGACTGCTTCGCGATTCTGTCCCTGAGCCATGACCTTCAGCTCCCAGTTTTTAGCTCTCAGCTAAAAACTCCTTCTCCTTGGCCCCATCCGACACTCAACAGGCCGATGATTGGCCAGAATAAGCTCGTTGAAGAGAAAAAGCAGCTAAAAGCTACAGGCTAAAAGCTGCTTTATTCGTACCGCAGCGCCTCAATGGGGTCCAGGTTGGCGGCTTTCCAGGCGGGGTAAATGCCAAACAGCAGGCCAATGGCGCAGGAGACCCCGAAGCCGATAAGCACCCACAGGGTGGAAAGCGTGGCGGGCAATCCGATGGGCAAGAAGTAGACGATCCAGGTGATGACTGCGCCTACGATTACGCCCACCACTCCGCCCACGGCGCACAACGTGATGGCTTCGGTGGTGAACTGGGTCAGGATGGTTCGTTTGGTTGCGCCCAGCGCCTTGCGGATGCCGATTTCCCGGGTGCGCTCGGTGACCGAGACCAGCATGATGTTCATCACGCCCACGCCGCCCACCATCAGGCCGACGCTGGAAACGGCAACCATAAACCCGAATAGTCCGCCGGTAATGCTTCCCCACAGCTTGGTCAGTGTATCGGGCCCAAAAATTTCGAAGTTGTCGTCGGCCGTCAGTTTGACCCTACGCCGGATGCGCAGCATCTCGCGAATCTCTTCTTCCACCAACGACTTGTTGCTTGCGTCGTCGTACTTCACGCTGACCCACAGGTCTTTGACCTCCGGGTGCAGACTGTGGAAGGTTCCCATGGGAAAGATGATCTCGTTGTCGTTGGGGTTCTTGCCGCTGCCGAAGGGCTGCTTCTGCTTGTCCAGCACGCCGATCACGGTGTACATGCCGTTGGCGATATTGACCTCTTTGCCCAGCGGGTCCTCGCCATTCACAAAGAGTTGTTCGGCGGTGTCGTATCCCAGAACGCATACCGCCGCATGACGCTGGTCCTCGTCGTCGGTGTACATGCGGCCGGCCTTCATGGTGAAATTCGACACATCCGAGACCTGCGCCGTGTCGCCGCTCAGCAGAGCGCCCGCCACCTTGTGGCCCTCGTACTTGACGCTCACATCGCCCACGTTGAAGTTCTTGGCATAGCGGTATCCGCCGTCGGCGGCCACCACATGGGGCAGGGTGCGCAGGGCCATCACGTCGTCCAGGGTCAGCTTCTTGCGCGTCAGTTGCTCGGTGGTGGGGCGCACGCCGATGACCGGCATGTGGAAGACCCAGAAGACATTGGAGCCCAGGGAATCGGCAAAGTCGGTCACCCGGTTATTGAGTCCGTTGATGACCGACGAGATGGTGATCACCGTGGTTACGCCGATGACGATGCCCAGGATGGTCAGCCCCGAACGCAGCTTGTTTGTCCTCAATGTATCGAGGGCCATCTTGACGGATTCGCGGGTTTGTCCTTGCGCCATTTGCTGCTGCTCCCAACTGTTCAGCTTTCAGCGGTCAGCCGTCAGCGATCAGTAATCTGCTGTCAGTCTTCTCGAATCTGGTTCTCGACCGATTCCAAAAGCGCGTGAATCATCTTTCCAACTTCGTGAGACAAGCCATCCGCATCTTCGAGCAACTTCACGTCTCCGAACCCGAGTGCGCGAGCAATCTCAAGTTGTGTCTGCAACTCGAAGTTGGAACCCCTTGCAATGCCAAGAAACTGCCGAAACTCTCCGCCGTTCAGCCGTCCATGCCCTTCTGCAATGTTGCTCGGCACGGAAACCGATGCTCACCTGATCTGGCTGGTTAACCCATAGATTTCTTCGCGGGGGAAGTCGCGCGTCAGTCGATAGATCGCAACCGTCAATTGCATCGACTTCTGCCAAACCAGCAGTTTCCGAAACGACTGCGCCATTGGAAGTGACTCCTCACCGCTGATGCTGTTAACAGATGGCTGATTGCTGACGGCTGAAAGCTGACTGCTGCTCTTACAGTTCCGCTCTGAGAGCCACCACCGGGTCCAGCTTGGCGGCCTTGCTGGCCGGATAGACTCCGAAAAAGATGCCCGTGGCCGTGGCCATGAACAGCCCCAGCAGAACACTCCACAACTGCACACTGGTGGGGAAGCCGATGACCAACGTAATCACCTTGGCCACGATGACTCCGCACATCACCCCGATAAACCCGCCCACCGCTGCCATGGTTCCGCTTTCGATCAGAAACTGCAGCAGCACGTCGCGCTGCCTGGCGCCCAAGGCCTTGCGCACGCCAATCTCGCGCGTCCGCTCGGTCACTGAGACCAGCATGATGTTCATAATCACGATGCCGCCCACGACGAGCGAGATGGAGGCGATGCCGATCACCACGTCGAAGAAGATGGCGGAGAACTGCTTCCACAGGTCCAGGAAGGTGTCGTTGGTTTCGATTTCGAAGTCGTCCGGTTGGCCGACCGCGTCGTGGCGGCGGGCGCGCATCAAGGACCTCACTTCGTCCTTGGCCCTCTCCATGGATGCGGCGTCGCCGTTGGCGCGGGCGTAGATGTTCACCGAGTCGTTGGTGCCGTAGGTCTGCTGGTAGGTGCTGAAAGGGATAGCCACCCAGTTGTCCTGCGACTGGCCCAGCATCTTGCCCTGTCGGTCGCCCACGCCCACCACGGTGTAGGGGATGCCGCCCACGCGGATTTCCTTGCCGATGGGGTCGCCGTCGCCCAACAGGTTGTCCACAATGTCGTAGCCCACAATCACGTTGTGGGTGGCCTTGTCGTCGTCCGCCTGGGTAAAGCCGCGGCCCAGCGCGATGTCCAGATTGTCCAGCGAGACCATCGTCCAGGTCATACCCTTAATGTTGGTATCGGTGCTGGAATGCCCGCCGAAAACCACGCTGCCGACGCGGCTGCCCCGCACGCCGACTTCGCCGCACTCCGTGCAGGTGTCGCGGATGGCCTCGTAGTCCTCAATGCGCAGGATCTTGCGCTTCTGAAACTTGAAGTACTCCGCGGCGGAGAAGATCACGCCCGGCATCTGGCGCACCGCAAACACGTCGGCGCCATGGCTCACCAGCTTGGTGCTCACGTATGTGTTGGCGCCGTTGACCAGCGTAATGACCATGATGACCGAGGCCACGCCCATGACCACGCCGATCAGCGTGAGCAGGGTGCGCATCTTGTTGCCCCACAGGGACTGCAGCGCGAGTTTAAATGCCTCACTGAATACCATGATCCTGCTTTCCTTGCGAGCACCGCCGCAGGGGAAAAAAGCCGGGGCCCCCGACGACAGAATCTTGACGCCGGGGTAAGGCCAAACGGCCGCCCCGCCGGTGCGGAAGGTCACATGAGATAGGAGCGTGCTCCGGTATTTCTAAGGACGTAAAACTGCCCGTTCAAGTCTCACCACGGCGCTTCATCGTGCCGCAGCGGGAAAACCCGTCCGGGAACGGCACAGCCCTGCTCCCTCGTTCCCCCGCTACCCCCGTTCTTCG
>CAVZNE010000071.1:0-6214 GCA_963776445.1 Terriglobales bacterium | reverse complement strand
GAATTGAGCCGGTTGCCGGACAAACACACTCATGCAGACTTGCTCCTGGATCTGCCGTTGAATGCCACAGTCTCGAGAACATCAGTCATTAAATGCTGATTGCTGCCTGGAGTACATGCTGCTTGCATCCAGACGAACACGAGAGCTTCTGGTTAGCTCTGCGAGCAGCTTGCACTCATGCCGCATCTGCGCCTCGCAGTGCAAACCAGCAGTATCGCCGCCAACAGAACATGCAGCGCACAGGGCGCAGCAAAAACATGCTCAGCAAGCCATCGAACGACCGCAGCTCCGCTGGCTTGAATTTTACGGAATTGCAGCGAGGGCACTGGCGACGTATCCAAAGCAAGTGCGGCAGCCAATTCGGCCAGATGACGCATGCGGTAGACATTTCAGTTGTTCCTCGGTCACTTTTGGCAGTTAGGTCTCTGACCGCTTGAAGATGTTTGTCTCGGGAATGTAGCGCCGGTCTCCAGACCGGCTGTGGTGCGGGCGTTCCAGCCCGCATTTGCTCCAGGAATGAGCAAGAATCATGCGGTCAGAGGCCTGGCGCTAAACAGCGATTACTTCTTCCGGGCACGAGTTTGCGTCCAGCCAGGAGAGCAGAGAACGTATGCTGCCCGTGGCCATCGCGACGCAGGAATCGGCCGCCCCGTAGTACAGGTGAATCGTATCTCCGTCTGCGCCGATGATCTGTCCACAAGGGAACACGACGTCTTTCACATCTCCGTTGCGCTCGTACGGAGCTTCCGGCCCGAATACCCAGGAGTCTCCGCGTTGCAGGCAGATTTCCGGATTCTCAAGGTCGAAGAGCGCCAGGCCCAGGCGATAGATGCTTCCCGACGCTGTTTGCCGCACGCCGTGATAAATCACCAACCAACCCTTTTCCGTTTCAATCGGCGGAGAGCATAGGCCAATCTTGTTCGCATCCCACCAACCACCGCGCCGCGCCGCCAGAATTATCTTGTGGCTTCCCCAATGCCGAAGATCGGGCGAGTAGGAAATCCACATATGCGCGCCCAGCGTTGTTGTGGGCCGATGAATCAGTACCCACAGGCCGCCGATTCTTCGCGGCAGCAGAGCCGCGTCCTTGTCTTCCGGCTGCATGATGACCCCATACCGGTCAAAATTCCTGAAGTCCTTGGTCAGCGCAAGCGAAACTCCCGGACCACCTCGGGCAAACGAGGTATACACCACCGCGAATTGCTCCAGTTCGGAAATGTATGTGATGCGCGGATCTTCGATGCCCCAGATCTCTTCCGGATACTCACGTGGCTTTGCCGGCATCGTCGGCTCGGGATCGATCCGCCAGCCATCGATTCCATTCGCGGAGCGTGCGGCGCAAAGATGGGATAGCCCCCGTCTGTCTTCCACGCGGCAGAGAAGCAAAGTGTCGCCATTGGCCAGCTTCGCGGCGCCTGCGTTGAACACGCTGTTGATCGGATAAGGCCAGTTTTCCTGGGTGAGAATCGGGTTACCCGCATAGCGGGTAAATAACGGAAGTCCTGTCTGTGTCTCCACATGCAGTTGGTCCGCGGCAATGGGATCTGTGGATACAGCGGGAGCAATTATGTTGTTCAAGCGATGGTACTCATTTCCAGGTGCGTTTGTTCTGCGTTTGACCCTTTAGCCCCTTGCATTTCCTGCAGAGCCATGAGGAACGAGAGCGTCGATTCGGCCCCTTGATTTTCATTCGCGCGGTCGCGATGAAGGCCGTCCCGGCACCCGCCTGTCGAGGCGTCATACAGCGGGACCTGCAGATCGTTTTTGCCGAGAAACCAGCTAAAGATGCGCTCTGCTTCCTCAAACCACTGCCGGTCGTTTGTGAGCCGATACGCTTCCAGGCAAGCGGCGATCGTGGCGCAAGCTTCCACGGGCTGCTGATCGAAGCGCGCCTTCTCCTTGCCCTCCGTGAAGAACCCCATGGAGCCGATCGGTACAAAGATATTCTCATTTCCCCGGTGCTGCTCTGCTTGAAGCCACCGTAGAGACTCGATCCCCGCTTCGATCATCCTCTTGTTGCCACTTCTTCCGCCTGCGAGGATCAATGCCTGCGACAGCCGGGCATTCGAATAGGAAAGGCTCTTCTCGAACCATTGCCAGGTCTCGGAATGACTCTGCTCATAGATCTCCAGAAGCCGGTTCGCCAGCGCATTGCGGGCGCCCTGGATGGCCCTATCCCCTGGGAACCAGTCCAGGTAGGCCTGCATTCCCAGAATGCAAAAGGCCCACGCGCGAGGACTTGTAAACGTGCGCACCGCAGGGACCGCAGCTTCAAAGAGCCTTCCCGTCGCGCCTCTCAACCCTGCATCCCGCGAATGGCCAAGCACCTTGCCCAACGCCCACAGGGCGCGTCCGTGGCTGTCTTCCGACCCAACATCCTCCAGCCATTGACGGTCGTAGCCGAGAAAGTTCCTGAACCTTCCCGTCTCGCTGTGGAAGGCAAGACACAAGAAAGCCAGATAACGATGGGAGAGGTCGGAACAATTCCGTCCGCCGGCCTGGTCCGTGTCCTCCTTCAGTAGGGTCGACACGATGAGCGCACGCGCGTTGTCATCGGTCGTATAGCCCTCGCGACAATTGGGTATCGAGAAAATGGCATGCTGCAAGATGCCGGTGTCGTCGGTCATCCTCAACAAGTGCGCAATGTTTAGTTCAGGCAGACTACCGGCATCGTTGGCGGGCGCATCATCCAGCCCCACGGCTCGCGGGTGCAATGAGCGCTCGAAACGCGCGCGCTGAAAACTCGCCATATACGCTCGCGCCGTCCGGGGCCAGGTGGTTGCCCGTGAATGGAGATAAGCCCGCTTGCGCATGGCATGACGCTTGGCATCGTTTTCCAGCAATTCGATTACGGCATCCGCAATGGCATCCGGGCGATCGAACGGCACAATCACGCCCCTTTCATCCGCAAGCAACTCCTTCGCGTGCCAGTAGGGCGTGGAGATGATCGCCTTTCCTGCGCCGAACGCAATGGCCAGCGTGCCGGAGACGACCTGGGCTTCCTGCCGGTAGGGCGTGATGTAAATATCGGCTGCGCCTACGTGCTCGACCAACTCCTCCGCACTCACAAAGCGATTGTTGAAGATCACTTGAGAAGAAACGCCGAGTTGCTCCGCGAGCGCCCGCAACTCATTGCGGTAGCGTTCGCCCTCGCGCCGCCGGATATGCGGATGCGTCACTCCGGTGACGATGTACACCACGTTCGGGTGCTTGGCCAGTATCGCGGGCAGCGCTCCGATGACGTTCTCAATGCCCTTGTTCGGAGACAGCAAGCCGAACGTGAGCAGAACGGACTTGCCCTCTGTACCGAACTTGTCTTTGAAAAAGTTGGGGTCCATGAAGGGAAGATCGGGAACCCCATGAGGAATCACATCGATTTTTCCGCCTGCAACTCCATACACTTCGCGCAGGAAGCGGGCCGCTTGTTCGCTCATGACGACCATGCGATCGGAAAGCCGGGCAATTTCTTCCATCACGGCGCGCTGATCCCGGTCCGGTTCGCGTAGAACGGTGTGCAGCGTGGTGACCACCGGCATCTTCAGCCTGTGCAGCATCGTCAGAATGTGACTGCCCGCAATCCCGCCGTAGATGCCGTATTCATGTTGCAGGCAGACAAGATCGTTGCCGTTGAAATTGAGAAAGTCAGCGGCTCGCTCGTAGGAAGAAAGATCCTCCTGCTCCAGTTCCAGACGCACCAGCTCAGGGTACTCATAGCTTGATTCAGGATCGTTCACAGGAATGGCAAAGAGGCGTTCGCTGCCGTATTCGGTTGCAAGCGCCGTGCACAGATCCGTAGTGAACGTGGCGATGCCGCATTGACGCGGAAGATAATTGCCGACAAATGCAATACGTGTGGGCAGAGGCAGCCTGCAAGCGTCTTGCGCAACGGGCGAGCAAGCCGCTGAGTGAAGGTTATCGGCGGGTTCTTCAGGATGGAGCACTTTCGGAAAAGACATATTGCCCTGCTTTCACTTGCATCGGCGTCGGGCAAAACGATTTGTTGCGCGGCGCTCTCTGCTGGAAATGGTGCCTGCCTCACAACCTGTGGATCGTACACAGAGACAATGGACCTGCGGCGGAAGATTGCATGCCGCACACGCACTTCCAAAGCAGAGACAAGGCCTCTTCCGCCGGCATCCAATTGCAGCAAAGACTCTCTTCGCAGAGGACGAATCGATCCAGCAGACCGCATCTTGTGCGCCGCGACACCGAGTCCTGTTTTACTCTTGCGGATTGCGGGGCGTTGCGATCACAACCACGCTGGCATGGTTCTCGGAGACCATGATCGGAAGGACGAATACGTCTGAGGATGAGTGTTCCGCGGAGAAGTCTTCAGCAAAACTTAACGCTCCCGGCTTGTTCACTGGCCCGAGCGGATGCCGCGCCTTATGCGGGCGAGAAGACAAATAATTCTTCACATCGCACTTTTTGATAAGACTCATTGCAACTCCAGCGTTCTGTTGCTTGCTTGAACGGTGCTCGTCAGGAGCGAAGCCTGGAAGGCTGAAGGCGAGAAAGGCGCAACTTAACTACTGCATTCAGCATACTCTCAAATCAGCCGAGGTGTCGGTCTATTTAACTTGCCATAGCCCGGAAGGCCGCAGGCGCATGAGTCAGATTTTGCCAAGCACCAGAAGAATAATCAGAATCAAGAGGATCAATCCCACCCCCCCGGTCGGACAATATCCCCAGTCTCTGCTGTGCTGCCATCGTGGTAGCACACCTACCAGCGCTAATACCAGAATCACAACCAGGATAGTTCCAAGCATTCTCCTACACTCCATTCCTGACGAATCCATTTGACCCGTCATGGAGTCATGCAGCCTGGTGAAGGCTGCATGACTTACATCGCACCAACAATGCCTCGATCTGCTCTTGGCGAAGGATTGCCTAACGCACGCTATTTTTCGTTGCATCCGCCGGACTGCCGATGGCCTCGCCGGAGACGACAAGTTCAACTCTGCGGTTTTCCTGGCGGCCGCTGGCGTTCTCGTTGGAAGCCACAGGCAACGTATTGCCGAAGCCTCTTGCGGTAACCGAATTCGCGCCTACACCTTGTTCCACCAGATAATCGCGGACCGCTCCTGCGCGATTCTCCGAGAGCTTCTGATTCATCTCATCGCCGCCTACATTGTCGGTATAGCCGCCGACTTCGATATTCAGTCCAGGATAGGCAATCAGGATGCCGGCAACCTTCGCCAGCTTCTCCCGCGCGCCTGGCTTTAACGAATACTTCCCGGTATCGAACAGCACATCGGACATGCTGACGATCAGTCCGCGTGCGCTATCGCGTGTCTCCAGAACCTTGTTCAACTGCTCGGACAATTGCGCTCGCATGGCCGCCTTGTCGCTATTCGCCTGGTGTTCACCCTGCTGCGCTTGCTCTGCGGCCAGACGAGATTTCTCGGCGTCGGCCTGTGCCGCGGTAATGGCCGCTGTCGCTGCTGTCTGGTTGGCGGCCATATCGGCCTGCGCCTTGGCTGCATCGGCCTGCGCCTTAGCTGCATCTAGCTGAGCTTGTTCCTTCAGCCGAGTGGCGTCGTCGGCTTGAGCCTGCACTCTTGCCTGCGCGTCGCTGGATGCCTGGCGTTCATTCGCAAGGCGCTCCTCGTCGATCTTCTTGACTGCGATCTCTCGTGCGTCTTCAGCAGTCTGCACTTCTTCCCGTGCGGCTGCGATCAGCGGCTTCTTCTCGATATGCTTTCTGGTGGCATACTCATCCACATTCTTCATCAACTCGACCGCGTGCGAATAGCTGGCGCCGGCATACTTCTCAGCCCCTTCGGATTGAGCGATGCGTAGCGCATTGCGCGCCTCGTAAAATTCCAGCGGCAGACTGGCACTCAGAATGACGGGATCAAACTTGTATCCCGTGGGAATGTAGCCCCCACGCTCCATAAGTTCATACTTTGCATTCACTGCCTCTGAGGTTCCCTTGGTGTCTGCGCGCACCACGTTCTCAAGCACCACCACATTGCTCGGCTGGTGCACGGCATAGTAGGGTTCCGCGGTAACAATCAGGGCAAATGACTGAAGATCCGTGGTTGCAGTGAGCTTGCTTCGATCGTTTCCGCCTACCAGCACTTCGCCAAGATTTACGACTCTCCCCTCGGGAGAAATGGCCCACATGACATAAGTGAGATATTCGGCGCCGAAGGTCGTCGGGTTTTGCAGGTTCCCGAATGTCGCTTCCACTTTTCCGAGTCAATGGTTA
>CAVZNE010000070.1:0-6332 GCA_963776445.1 Terriglobales bacterium | reverse complement strand
AGATGGCGCGTGAGCCAGTTGGTGGCGAGGCTGGGCTTGCCGGTCAGGTAGCGGTCTATGCCCACTTTGACCAGGTAGGGGCCGGTGACATCGCTGATGGCCTTGAGGGAGATGCAGAGGGTCGATACAGCCGCCTGAACCCAATAGGGCTTCAGGTAGTGGGCAAGACGGCGGATCAGCCGGGAGTCGTAAACCTTGCCGACCGGGTCTTCATCGCGCTTGCTGGGCTTTTTCTGTTCTTCGTCGGCCATGCTTGGGGTGGGGCTTGCTACTTTATTGTACGGGGCGGGAGGGGGCGAGTCAGCAGGTCAGCGAGCCGGCTGCGGAGGAAAAAGTCGTCCTGCAGGCCTGCAAATGCAGGTGGGGCTTGCGAATTTGCGGAAAAGAGGCCTTCCATGCCGACAAAAAGATGCGGAAGGTCCGGCTGTATGCTTAAATTTTTCAGCAAAACACCGCTGTTTTCGCGCAAAAAGACGCAGTTTTGGCAGCATTTTAGCGCCAAGTCTGTTCCAGGCGCCGCCGCAGCCATCTGAAGCCCCGGATTCACCCTCGCCATTTACACTGGTAGACGGAGATTTCTGTCTTGCTAGATAAAGTCCTAACGAAGATTTTTGGCACCTCGAATGAGCGCATTGTAAAGAAGCTCGTGCCTGTGGTGACCACCATCAATGACCTGGAAGCGGGGATTAAACCGCTGACGGACGACCAGTTGCGGGCCAAGACGGCCGAGTTCCGGGCGCGGATTGCCGCGAAGCTGGAAGGCGTTACCGGCGCAGACGAGATCCGGACGGCGGAGAACGCGGCGCTGGACGATCTGCTGCCCGAAGCATTCGCAGTGGTGCGCGAGGCGGGTTGGCGCGCCGTGCAGATGCGCCACTTCGACGTGCAGCTGATCGGCGGCATGGTGCTGCATCAGGGCCGGATCGCCGAAATGAAGACCGGCGAAGGAAAAACCCTGGTGGCCACGCTGGCTTGCTACTTGAATGCGCTGGCCGGGCACGGTGTCCATGTGGTCACGGTGAACGACTACCTGGCCAAGCGCGACGCCGAGTGGATGGGCAAGATTTACGAGTTCCTGGGTCTGAGCGTGGGCGTGATCGTCCACGATCTGGACGACAGCGAGCGGACCGCCGCTTATGCCGCCGACATCACCTACGGAACCAATAATGAATTCGGCTTCGACTACCTGCGCGACAACATGAAGTTCGACATCAAGGACTGCGTGCAGCGCGGGCACTACTACGCCATCGTCGACGAAGTTGACTCGATTTTGATCGACGAGGCGCGGACGCCGCTGATTATCTCCGGCCCCACGGACCAGACCACGGACAAGTATGCCCGGGTGCGGAAGATCGTTCCCGAACTGGTGCTGGGCGAGGAGATCGAAGCGATCGACCACAAGCGCCAGGAGGAACTCGGCATCCAGCTTGCGGAAGGCCAGAAGTTCCTTTCCGGCGACTACATTGTGGACGAGAAGCAGCGGACCATTGGCGTCACGGACGACGGCTGGGAGACGATTGAGAAGGCGCTGGGGATTGGCAACATTGCCGACGCCGAGAACTGGGAACTGAAGCACTACGTGGAGACGGCCATCAAGGCCCACGCCCTGTACAAGCGGGACGTGGACTACGTGGTGAAGGACGGCGAAGTCATTATCGTGGACACCTTCACCGGCCGCCTGATGCCGGGCCGCCGCTGGAGCGACGGACTGCACCAGTCCATCGAAGCCAAGGAAGGCGTCAATATCCGCAAGGAAGACCAGACGCTGGCCACCATCACCTTCCAGAACTACTTCCGCCTGTACAAAAAGCTGAGCGGCATGACCGGCACGGCCGAGACCGAAGCAGCCGAGTTCGAAAAGATTTACAAGCTGGAAATTGTGGTGATTCCGACCAACAAGGCCATGCTGCGGCTGGAAAACGCCGACGTGGTCTACCGGACGGAGAAGGAAAAGTACAAGGCGGTGGCGGACGATATCGCCATTCTGCACGAGAAGAAGCAGCCGGTTCTGGTGGGCACCACGTCCATTGAGAAGTCGGAGCGGCTGTCGGCGATTTTGCAACGCAAGGGCGTGCGCCATGTGGTGCTGAACGCCAAGTTCCACGAGCGCGAGGCAGAGATTGTGGCCCAGGCCGGACGGCTGGGAATGGTGACCATCTCCACCAACATGGCCGGCCGCGGAACCGATATTCTGCTGGGCGGCAACCCGGAGTTCATGGCTCGCCAGGAGCTGGTGAAGAAGGGGCACGCGAGGGCCATCAGCGCCAACGAGGGCGCGATCAACCCAATGGCGCCGGCCGGATTCCTGCGCTTCTACTACCAGGGGCAGGAGTTCGAGGTAGGCAACGAGGAGTGGGCGGAGACCTACAAGGTTCACGCCGCGGAGACGCAGCAGGATCACGCGCAGGTGATTGCCGCCGGCGGGTTGTTCATTCTGGGCACGGAGCGGCATGAGTCGCGGCGCATCGACAACCAGCTGCGTGGACGCGCAGGCCGCCAGGGCGATCCCGGCGAGTCGCGGTTCTATCTGTCACTCGAAGACGACCTGATGCGCATCTTCGCCAAGCAGTGGGTTTCAACGCTGCTGGAGCGGCTGGGCATGGAAGAGGGCGTGCCCATCGAGTCGAAGATGATTTCAAATCGCATCGAGGCGGCGCAGAAGGCAGTCGAAGCGCAAAACTTCGAATCCAGAAAACACCTGCTGGAATACGACGATGTGATGAACAAGCAGCGCGAGGCCGTGTATGGCGTGCGGCGGCGGCTGCTGGAAGGCGTGGAGCAGCGCGACCTGATTCTGGAGGACTATGCCGGCGGGATTCTGAGCAGCCTGCTGGACGAATTTACGCCCGAGACCAAGCACCTGGATCAATGGAACATCAAGGGCCTGGGCGAGAAGCTCGTGGATCATTTTGGGCTGAGCCTGGCCGCCACGGGGATCAAGCCGCTGGAGATTTCGCGCCACGAACTGGGCGACGCGATCTTTGAGCAGTTGAAGCAGGAATACGCGGCCAAGGAGAAGATTCTCAGCTCCGAAACCATGCGCTACCACGAGCGGATGGTGATGCTGAGCGTGATCGACGGTCTGTGGAAAGATCACCTGCTGGCCATGGACCACCTGAAAGAGGGGATTGGCCTGCGGGGCTATGCGCAGCGGGATCCGCTGGTGGAGTACAAGCGCGAATCCTACGACATGTTCGAAGCCATGATGCTCAAGTTCCAGGAAGACACGGTCCGGTTCCTGTTCCGGATGCAGATTCTGGGACCGGATGGGCAGCCGGTGAATGCCGCGCCGGAGGTTCGCCGCGAGGTTCCCAAGGCGCCGCCGGTGGCCAGCGCCGCGCACCCGTTGACGCTGGACGCAGAGCCCCAGGAGATTTCGATCGCCACCCGGCAGGCTTCAACGACCATCGACGCTCTGGAGAAGGAGTTCCACCGCAAGAAGCAACGGGACCTGGAAGCCGCCGCGATGGCGGGCTCCGGCGACGGCAGCCAGCCAACGCAACGGCGGACCGGCGAGAAGGTGGGCCGCAACGATCCCTGCCCCTGCGGCAGCGGCAAGAAGTACAAGAAGTGCCACGGCATCGAGAAGTAACCACCTGCGGTGGGGCTGGCGTTGCTTGTTGCGTTGAAAGACAGCAACAGCCAAGTCGGTATGCATCTCGGCCACTGGCTCTGCGGTGGGGCTGGCGTTGCTTGTTGCGTTGAAAGACAACAACGGCCAAGTCGGTATGCATCTCGGCCACTGGCTCTGCGGTGGGGCTGGCGTTGCTTGTTGCGTTGAAAGACAGCAACGGCCAAGTCGGTATGCATCTCGGCCACTGGCTCTGCGGTGGGGCTGGCGTTGCTTGTTGCAGAAAAGGGCGGGGAGAATATTCCCCGCCCTTTTCTGCGTTTGCTATTGGCCGATGGCGAAAGTGACGGTCACTTCCACCGTGGACTGAGCCGCGGCAGGCATGAACTTCCACTTGTGCACGGCCTCTTCGGCGGCGACCGAGAGCATGTGGTTGCCGCTCACGGTTTTTGTTTCGACGACCGCGCCCCCCGGATCCACGGTGGCTTCGATTCTGATGATGCCGCCGACCCTCAACCGCTTGGCGAGTTCTGGGTAAACGGGCGCAACCCTGGACCTGACGGCGCGTTCGTCAGTTGCACGGGCGGGCAAGGCCAGCGCCACCACCAGCGCCAGCGCGGCGGCCTGGAACAACCGTGCCGCCGATCGATGAAATCTGCATGAACCGTATCCCAAGACCGTCTCTCTCATGGGCCCCCCCGGCGGCCAACTGGCCGCTCACAGGGGTTATCGGAGGCTGGGGAGTTTGCAGCAGTATTTCTTGGCGGGAACCGATTACAAAAGGAACGCATGCGATGCCGTTTATTGAGCAGGGCCGCAGGCGGCAAAGGTCAGATCCCCGGCGGCGGAGTGGTGCTCTTGCCGCCAGAGTTCGAAGAGGCGTCCGTAGCTCAGGGTCATGTATTGCGCCGGGTCAATGCCCAGGCGGGCGGCGGCGCTGTCGATCCATTCGGCGGAACCTTCCAGCTCGGCATAGTTGCCGATGGGAGTTTCATCCACCACGCAGTGGCCCTCCCCGTCGGACCACTCGGTGCGCCACTTCTCATAGCGGAAAGCGGCCACCAGTCCCAGGGAAAGAAAGACCGCAGCCAGAGCTTCGCCGTCGGAGACCTCGGTTTCGGTCTCGATGCGGTGCTTGTGCCGGTCCTCGCCCACGCCGGAGTCGGGCAGGCGTTTGTGGGTCATCAGGCAGCGGCCGGCATAGTTGCGGATGCGCAGAATCTCGGTGCGGGCGCGCATCTGGCGGTCCGGGGTGTCGTAGAGCACATTGCTTTCAAAAGAGCGCGGGGTAACGAGGTGGAATCCTGCGGCCTGGAGGCCAGCGCTAAAGCCAGCCACATCGTCCACAATGAGCTTGATTTCGGTCTCGACGGCCATCATAAGGAGTGAGTATACGGCAGGTGGCGGCGGACGCGCCGAAGGGGCGACAATGGAGGGGTGAAGACGCTAAGACTGGCGGTAGACCCCGCGCACCTGGATACCGTAGACGCACAGAAAGCGCTAGAGCGCGGAGCGCAGATTTTGCGCGCCGGCGGTCTGGTGGCGCTGCCCACCGAGACCGTCTACGGCCTGGGCGCCAATGCCCTGGACGCGGCGGCGGTGGCCAGCATTTTTGCCGCCAAGCAGCGCCCGGCCTGGGATCCGGTGATTGTGCACATTGCCGACGAGGCCATGCTGGACGGGCTGGTCACGGAGATTCCCGAAGCCGCGCGCAAGCTGATGGCCGCTTTCTGGCCGGGTCCGCTGACCCTGCTGCTGCCGCGGACCAAGGCGATTCCGGACGCGGTGACGGCGGGACGCCCGCTGATGGGGGTGCGCATGCCCGCGCATCCGGTGGCGCTGGAGCTGATTCGCCGCGCCGGTGTTCCGGTGGCTGCGCCCAGCGCCAATACCTTTGGCCGCACCAGCCCCACTACCGCAGCGCATGTGCTGGAAGACCTGGACGGGCGCATCGACGCCATTTTGGACGCGGGAGCGACGGAGCATGGGGTGGAATCGACGGTGCTGGACCCCTGCCAAAGCCCCATGGTGATCTACCGGCCGGGCGCGGTGACTGCAGCGCAGATTCGAGACATTGCCGGGGCGGTGGAGATTTTCAAAGCTGGCCCGGAGTTGCACAAGACGCCCAGGGAAGCGCTGCCTTCGCCCGGCGTGGGCCTGCGCCACTACGCGCCCAAGGCCCGTCTGGTGCTGGTGGATGCGCCGCTGGAGGAGCTGGGAGCGCGGCTGGCCGAGGAGGCCTTGCGCTGGCCGGGAGCGCGATTGGGCCTGATGCTGCCGGAAGAGGTTGCCGCGCCGGTGGAGGGCGCAGTTGTCTACGCCTGGGGCCGCTGGGCCGCTCCCAAAACCATGGCGCACAAGCTGTTTTCCGGTTTGCGGACCCTGGATGCCCAGGGCTGCACCGTGATTCTGTGTCCGCTGCCGCCCACCGAGGGCATTGGCGCGGCCATGCGGGACCGGCTGAGAAAAGCTGGACAGCGGAGTTAGCGGAGTTCGCGGAGTTAGCGAGGCAGCGAAAACCTGCGGGTGCAGGCTATTTTTCGCCCGATCGATAGAAAGAAACAAACCAAAGGACAACTTCAGCAATACGTGGTTGTGTGGTTAGCTCGTTCAGCTACGTATTCTCTTTACTAATCACAAGACGGCGGAATTAAGTCAATTGATTAGCCATTTCCGACAACGTGGCGTCGCAGAAATCGGGTTGCCGCGTAAAATTATAGTGTTAGACACTTTACCTGTTTTAGGTAGTGGCAATTTTTTT
>CAVZNE010000069.1:0-4531 GCA_963776445.1 Terriglobales bacterium | reverse complement strand
GACTGGAAGTAGCGCAATACCTTGCACCAACGAGTTCTTGGCTGAATGCGGGCGCTGGCGTTGGCTCTGGCCAACTTGATTCCGCTGCCGGGCACGTAAGAGCGTCAGCCACCTTCAGCTTTGCTACCGGCCCAGGGAATTATACCCCTATGGCGGCTGCGTTCATTTTCTATGGAATGGTCAACGATAAATTTGTAAAGAAATGGCTGCTTTGGGCGGCATCGGCTGCGTTGATCATTTCAATCCCGGTTTGCGGCTCCCGGACGGTCGTGGTCCTCCTGGCGGCGGTTCTGATATGCGTTACGACGGCTGCGATGTTCGGAGTGTCCCAGTTCGTGGGTTCGCTCAAAACCATAGCGATCGTGGCAGTTCTGATCGTTCCGATTTCGTTTTTGCCGGTCTTCACAGATGCCGCGAAAACGCTGCAAGAGCGTTTCTCCAACGCGTCAAGCAATGAGGGGGATGCCGAAGGATCATTTATCGCGCGTATTCTCAACCCGATAACGGATTCCCTAGAAGACAGCACTTCTGCGAATAAGTGGCTTGGCCAGGGGATGGGATACGGCTCCAATGCGGTTGCAAAGCTGGTGGTTGGTCAGATGCAGTTCCTGGCCGGCGAAAATGAATTTCCGCGGGTAATCAACGAATTCGGTTTGCCCTGTGGGGTAGCATTCATGTTGTTTCGCTGGGGACTTGGTCTCATGGTGATAGCCGCCGCTTTTGCAAAAGTGCGCGATCACGAGCCGCTGGCATGGTTGCTTGTCCCGATAACGGTTGCTTCGCTGCAAGGTGGCGTAATGGAGCAGCCAACAACGCAAGGGTTTATGGTGGTCACCCTTGCTTTTTCCCTTGCTGCGCTGAAGAATAGTGAAATTCCTGTTGAATCGGAACCAATTCTGAATCCACCGTGGCGTCAAGCGCGCTACAATCTCCGTGCATAATAGGGAGATTGCGAGTCGCAACAGCCATAGACCGGGTAGAGAATCATTCGCGAGATCTGCAAGAGAAAAGTGAACCCTGTGCTGGTTTGCCATCACCGAATCCAACAGACATGAGCCTTGAGATCACAAATAATTAAAAAAATCACCGATTCCCGGACTATTCTGCCTGATGGTTCCAGAATGCCCAATGAATATGCCGCAAGCATTTCGTCGGCGACAGGAGGGGATTGGCGCGACCACGGCATGATTCTCCACCCAACGGATACGCTGGAACGGGTGCATAAATATTCTCTAACCAGAGAGAATATTCCTCAAAGGCTAAAGTTCCAGATTCCATGCGACTATTGCATCGCGGATGAAGCCGCGCCCTTTCCAAACCTGCTATGTGCAATCGCCTCTACGGTTGTGCAGCGAGCGTCTTTAATCGAAAGCTGTCTGTTGCCGAGCGGCGCAAGATCTGCCGGTGCAGGTTCAGGCCCGTGGAATTCAAGCCAACAGCTTAAGACTCCGTTTTCTCAAACCGGTTGTTACGAGGTAGTGAGTTGAGTAAAGACATCTCCGAGCCGAAGTCTTCCGCCGCAGTGCTTCGGCCGCTCTGCGTCGATCTGGACGGCACGCTGGTGAAGTCGGATACGCTGGTCGACTCCCTTCTGGTACTTTCCAGGACACATCCCGCGCTGTTGTGGAAGCTGCCCAGCCGTCTGATTCGCGGGAAGGCGGCGTTCAAGGCGTTTGTCACGGACTCCATCACCCTGGATGTGGCGCACCTTCCGTATAACCCCAAGGTGCTTCTGTTCCTTCAGCAAGAACACGCAAAAGGCCGTCCAATCTACCTGGCGACGGGCGCGGACTTGCGGGTGGCGCAGCGGGTTGCTGACAATCTGGGTATCTTCAGCGGAGTATTGGGTTCAGACGGCGCGATCAACCTGACTGGAGCCAAGAAGCTGGACAGGCTTCGGGCCTGTCTAGAGTCCACGGAGTTCGACTACATTGGCAATGCGCGTCCCGATCTACCGCTGCTTGCGCATGCCACAGAGCCCATGGTGGCTAATCCGAGCCTGGGGTTGAGGATGGGGATGCGATCGCGCGGCATCCGGCCCACGCGATCGTTTGAGGAGCGCCGCCATCCATTGCAGGCTCTGTTGAAGGCGATGCGCCTGCACCAGTGGGCCAAGAATCTGCTGATCTTTGTCCCGCTGCTCCTGGCGCATGGGCTGACTGTTGTCCATCTGCTCACGGCGTTACTGGCATTTCTCTGTTTCAGTTTTGCCGCATCCGCCACCTACATGGTGAACGATCTGCTGGATATTGAAGCGGATCGCGGTCATGCCCGCAAGCGCCTGCGGCCTTTTGCGTCGGGGGACCTGTCGGCCTTTGCCGGGGTTGTCGCGGTAGTAGTGTTACTATTACTTGCTCTTTCCGGGGGACGATTCCTTTCGGCTGGGTTCTATGGCTGGCTGCTTATCTATCTTGTATCGACGCTGGCCTACTCCCTGTACCTGAAGCGCATTGCGCTGGTGGATGTGCTGGTGCTCTCCGGGCTTTACACCCTGCGTCTGCAAGCGGGCAGCGCGGCAACCCAAACGCCCATCTCTCACTGGCTGGCCGGGTTTTCGATTTTCCTTTTTCTATCCCTGGCCATCGTAAAGCGCTTTGCCGAACTGGAGAACCTGCGCGCCAGCAATTCACCGCCCAAGAACGGCCGCGGCTATCTGGTTGCCGATATCGAACAGATGCGCAGCTTCGGTACCGCCAGCGCGTATGCGGCGGTGGTTGTTTTCTCCATCTATATCAGCGGTCAAAACGTGATGACCCTTTATCGCCAGCCGCGGCTGCTCTGGCTGATTGTGCCCTTCATGATTCTCTGGCTCAGCAGGGTGTGGCTGTTGGCCTCACGCGGGGAACTGAACGAGGACCCGGTTGTTTTTGCCCTGACCGACCGGATGAGTCTGCTGATTGGGGTAGCGGTGGCTGCGATTGCGCTGTGGGCGCTATGACACAGAAACAGACGATGCAGTGTTGAAGAGACGAAGACGAGGCAAGATAACGTGCGAAGCGAGCCATCCTGGCTAAAATTGCAATTCTGGAACCACAACTCCTGTCTTGTGCTTGTTCCCTCCAACGGATCGCGGCTGAAGGCCACCACGACAAGGAATCCGGAGTAATGCAGGAATGCGTCCGTTGATTTGACCCAGTCCTATCGGGGGCGAACACCACAATTCAAGAAGCTCGATTTAGAAAGAGGAGATTTCTATCATGGCGAATCAATCCACAGTTGCAGTCGTTCGAACACGTCCAGAGACAGTGCTTGAAGATACGGCCCGGCTATGTGCCTTGGCCGGCCTCCCGGATGTTTTGGACCGTAAAGCAACAACTATCTTGAAGGACAATATTTCATGGCACTACCCGTTTCCGGGCGCGAACACGACGCCCTGGCAATTGGAAGGCACGATCCAGGCCTTAAGGAACAGCGGCTTTGAGGATCTTGTGTGCGTGCAGAACAAGACTGTCGTCACCAACGCCTTCAAGGGCGAGGACCTGAATCACTACCTTCCCCTCTTCAAGAACTACGACGTTCCCGTTCTCTACAACTTCCGGGACACCGATATGAAGTGGATTTCTTACACGCCCAAGGCGAAGATGCTGGTACTGGACAAGGTCTTTCCCGAGGGCATTCAGATACCGGATTACTTTATCGGCAAGAATATTGTTCACCTGCCTACGGTGAAGTGTCACATCTATACGACCACCACGGGAGCCATGAAAAACGCCTTCGGCGGCCTTCTTGCAACCCGCCGGCACTACACGCATTCCGTGATTCATGAGACGCTGGTGGACCTGCTCGCGATACAGAAGGAGATTCATCCCGGACTATTCGCCGTGATGGACGGCACCACCGCGGGCGACGGGCCGGGGCCTCGCACGATGCGCCCCCATGTGAAAAACGTGATGCTGGCAAGTTCAGATCAGGTCGCGATTGACGCAGTGGCCGCTCGCTTGATGGGATTCAACCCCATGCACCTCAAGTACATCAATCTGGCTCATCATGCGGGTCTGGGAGTCGGAAAACCAGAGGAGATCCGGCTGGTCGGCGACGACATTTCAGGGGAGAACTGGAACTTCACAGTCGGCGACAACCTGGCCAGCCACGTTGGCGACGTGTGCTGGTTTGGGCCGCTTAAGGGCAGGAGAGAGAGAGAGAGAGAGAGAGAGGAGGAGGAGAGAGAGAGAGAGAGAGGAGGAGGAGGGAGAGAGAGAGAGAGAGGAGGAGGGGGAGAGAGAGAGAGAGAGAGAGAGAGAGAGAGAGAGAGAGAGAGGGGAGAGAGAGAGGAGAGAGAGAGAGAGGGGAAGGGAGAGGAGAGAGGAGAGAGAGAGAGGAAGGGAGGAGGAGAGAGAGAGAGAGAGAGAGAGAGGAAGAGGGAGGGAGAGAGAGAGAGGGAGAGGAGAGAGAGAGAGAGAGAGAGAGAGAGAGAGAGAGGAGAGAGAGAGAGAGAGAGAGGGAGGGAGAGAGGGAAGGGAGGGAGAGAGAGAGAGAGAGAGAGAGAGAGAGAGAGGGAGAGAGAGAGAGAGGGAGAGAGAGAGAGAGAGAG
>CAVZNE010000068.1:0-6251 GCA_963776445.1 Terriglobales bacterium | reverse complement strand
CATTCCGTCTATTGTTGAGTAGAGCCTCGGCGTCGCTCTTGCGCCCCACTATTTCGCGACGCAGTTTGCCATCGGTGTCGCGGTAGCGAATCCACCAGACGCCACTGCCTGGAACGCGCTCCCAAAGCCCACGTGGCGGTGCGCTGTCTCCATTGGTCGCCATGACTCCCTCCAGTGATACAACCCAAACGCCTGCAAAAGCAAGGTGTCACTACAAGTATCACTAGTCAATTGTGGGCGCAAAAACGGCCGCCTGCACGGGCGGCCACCATTCGATTAAACCATTCATTTTACTACTGATACCGTTGGTGCCCGGAGGGGGAATTGAACCCCCACGACCTTGCGGTCTGCGGATTTTAAGTCCGCTGCGTCTGCCAATTTCGCCATCCGGGCACTGAAGTTGTTTCTCTATGCATTATCGTACCTGAACGGGCAAACGTGACTGTGCCGAATCCTGCCCGAACTTCCCGCCTACCGCGACACAGACGTTCCCTGATCAAGCATGAGCCTTCCACTGCATTCTTTATCTAAAGGTATCAGCCACCTACTGAACATCGCGATAGCAGATGGTCTCGCCATCCAGCCGGTACTCGGCCGAGCAGACATCGCTTCCGCAGATCATCATCTCTCCGTCACATAATTGACGGCGCGTGATCAGTCCCATGGTTCCGCAGCGCGGGCAAGACATGACCGCCACAAACGGGCCCTGCGCATGCCCCAGATTAGCTTGGTTTTCCAACACGAAAACCGTTCCGGGGTCCATCTTTTCGGGAATCCATTCTTCCAGAAACTGCAAGTCGGCTGACATCTTGCCCTCCGGTGGGTTGAGATGCAACAGACCCGAGACCATGCATTCCGGCCGGGGCCGTTGTGCAACTACAGCAGGCTGCGAATGGCAAACCGGAGATTCGGAATCCTCCGGTCGGATTAGTCTTGCCGGAAACCGCGTGGAAGTCAACTGGAATCGATACCGGAGAGTATCGAGAGGGATTCTCCAGCATGAACTGTAGGATCATTCCTACTGGGACGCGCCGGTCCTGCCCCGCGAACCGGCAAATTCGTCGATCGCCTTGTAGGTCTCCCTGTTACGCTGGATCGCCTCCACGTATTCGCGGGTCTCGGTGAATGGAATGGACTCCACAAACTCGTCGATGCCGCTGTAGGGGCCGGCGGTCTGCCAGTCGACCACCCGCTCGTCGCCTGCGTTGTAGGCTGCCAGGCCGTACTCCGGCACGCCGCCGAACCGGTCCAGCGTCTTGCGCAGGTAGCGGGTTCCCAGGCGGATGTTGGTAGCCGGATCGAGCAGTTGGAAGGTCTGGAAATGGCTCATCCCCTCTTCCTTCGCCATCTGCTTGCCCACCGCGGGCAGCAGTTGCATCAGCCCATACGCGTTGGCGTGGGAGATGGCGGAAGGGTTGAACTCCGACTCCTGGCGAATCAGCGAGGCCACCAGATATGGATCGAGGTTGTTTCTGGCCGCCTCGGCCTTGATCGTCTCCCACCACGGTTCCGGGAAGAGGATCCGCCAATAGGCCAGTGGAATGGAACTGACCGGAGCCGAAGCCGCGTAGGGCAAAGCCCGCTTCAACGCGCGCATGGCGCGGAACGTTTCCCCGTACGAGGCATAAATCTGCGCCTCGGCCAGCGCGCTCCAGGAAGAGGAGTCGGGATCGGAGGCAATCTCCTGCGCGATGTAGTCGTTCAAGCCCGCATTGGCCAGCAGGCGAGCCACGGCCAGGTGAGGGCTATCGACCGGAAAACTCTCCTCCAGATGAGGCACAGGGGCGGCCTGGAATCGATCGAGCTGCGGTGCGGCCACGGGTTGCGCATCGCCCAATGCGGCCAGCCTCAGCCGGGCCATTTGGGCATAGAAATAGTGCTGGTAGACGCGCAGCAGGGTCCGGTAGTTGGTTGCCGCCATGGCCGGCTTGCGATCCTGCATCTCGTACAAGCGTCCCCGCCAGTACAACGCAGACACCGTCTCCTTGGCGCCCGGATAAAGCCGAATCTGTTCGTCGAACAGGCGTTCGGCGTCGCCGTAGAGTCCCTGCCGATAGCTCAGCCAGCCCGCCCGCCAGTGCGCGGTGGCGGCGTTCTTGCTCTCTGGGAAGTGCTTAGCGAGATAGCTGTAATAGTCGACCGCTACGGAATACTCGCGGCGCAGCATGTACATGTTGCCGCTGGAATAGAGCGCCTCCGCCAGCCACGGACTCTGCGGGAACCTCGACTCAAGCTGGGTGACAAGGCGCTGCTGCTCGTTGAGGTCGTTCCGGGTCCGGGCCAGTTCCATCAGCAGATAGAGCCGCCGGGCGCCATTCTCGTCGGGAGTGTCGGCCAACGCCTCCGCCTCGGCCGTGGTCAGCAACTTCCGCTTCAGGTCGCAGGCGGCCTCGGCCACCGCATAGCCGTTCCGGGTCTGCGCATCCATGCCCGGCACGCGGGCCAAAGCATGGTATTCCTCACTGGCGTCCGCGTAGCGACCGGCGTTGTAGTAGGCATCGCCGAGGGTGCGCAACTCGGCCGTGCTCAGGGTCGATTCCGCACCAAGCGAAGTTAACTTGGCGCGGGCAATCTGCGCCTCCGCGCTCAAGGGGTGAGTTAAGAGCAAACGTCTGAAGTCCTGCACCGCCTCTTGCGACTGCCCCAGGGTGAACGCCGCCTGCGCCTGTGCAAGCTGGAAGCCGGCCCGGTTCCCGGCAAAGTCCGCTGCCGCCGCCAGAACGCTCTGCGCGCCCGCCGCATCGTCCATGGCCAGCAGCACATTGGCCTCCAGTTCCGGCGCCTGGGCGTTAAAAATGCTGTCCGGATACCGGAGTGTGAAGCCGCGCAATACGGCTTCGGCAGCCGCCTGGCTCCCTGCCTCGTGGCTAGCCAGCGCAGACAGAAAATCCGCGTAATCGGCGAGTACCTCGCTGAGCCGGTTGGCCTGGCGCAGGTTGGCAACCGCCTCAGGGTAGCGCTTGTCCAGCAGATACGCGTGCCCCAGCGCCAGGTAGGCCGCTGCCGCCGCATCGCCGCTGTGCCGCCTGGCAAACTCGGTCACGCCGGCATAGGCCGCAGGCGTGCGCAGCGCGGCCAATTGCTGGGCCATGGGGCGCAACTCGCTCGATGCCACAAAAGCCTGTTTGATGCGCGCTGTCCGCGCCGCCCGCGCCGCCTTGGCCGCGCGGCTCACCGGTTTCTTGGCGCGAGCGCCCTTCTTCGCGCCGATGCCCGGCTTGGCTGGTTTTTCAACACTGGCATCCGGCTCTGCCGACTTCCCGGTGCGGGCGCCAGCCTTCGCATTTTTCTTGGAGTTGGCTTGCGGCTTGGGACTGCTTTCCGGCTCGACTGAGGCCTTGGCGCTATTGCCCGGCTTTGCCTTCTTCCTAGCACGGGGCCCAGGTTTGGCCTGTTTGTTGGCCTTCCTGGCCTTAGCCGATGCAGAATCGGCAGCGCGCGGTGTCTGGCTGCTGCTGGTTTGCCCGGTCAGCGGCGGCACAATCATCAAGGCAGAAAGCAAGCCAGCAGCGCAGCACGCCAGCACAGAAGCGGAAACCGGAGAAATCGCAACCCTCATGCTTCCACTCTAAGCTGCCTGCCCTCCAGCCGGACAGCCGGGAACCACGTGCGTTACCGCAGAACACGCCCATATGGGACAGGGCGATTCAGGAATCATACTGTGGAGACACTTTCCTGCTCACGGAAACCGGCGGGCGAATCAGTCCAGATGGGTTGCACTTTTCCCTCCAGCCTCGCGGCACGGAGGAACCCGGCCGCGGAGTCTGACGGAACAGGCGGCGAAAAGAAATAGCCCTGAATCACGTCGCAGCCACTTTGGCGCAGTCTGTCGAGTTGTTCGGCTGTCTCCACGCCTTCCGCCACCACGCGCAGACCGAGCGTGTGAGCCATGGAGAGGACGGCCTCGACGATCGGCCCGGTGCCGTCCGCGTCGTTCAGTGTCTCCATAAACGACCGGTCGATCTTCAGCACGTCGATGGGCAGACGGTGCAAATAGCTCAGCGAAGAGTAGCCTGTTCCAAAATCATCGATGGCGATCCGGACTCCCAAGCGCTTGAGGCGTTCCATCTGTCGGGCGGATTCGGTAAAGTCGTGCATGACGATACTCTCCGTCAGCTCGAGTACAAGCTTTTCTGCCGGATATCCCGTCACTTCAAGGATCTGCGCGACCGTATCGGCAAAGTCGTCGCGGGCAAACTGCAATGCCGAGATATTGACCGCGATCGAGGATGCCGGATGCCCGGCATCCTGCCATTCCCGGCCCTGGCGGCAACACTCGCGCAACACCCACTCGCCCAATGGGACAATCAACTGCGTCTCCTCGGCGATGGGGATGAAGTCGCAAGGCGGAACATTGCCAAGGCGTGGAGAGCAGAAGCGCAGCAACGCTTCAAATCCGTGCAGCGCGCCATTCGGCAGGCACAGCGGCTGGTAGGCAACGGTGAAACCACCGTTTTCCAGCGCGTAGTTCAACTCTGCTTCCAGTTCGCGCCGTTCGGCCGGTTCTCGGTCCATCTCCGAGGAGAAAACCCGAACCCCACTGCAGCCAAATTTGGCGGCATACATGGCCTGGTCGGCATGCTGAGACAGGATGTCGCCCGTCTGGCCATCCTCTGGATAGAGCGAGACGCCTATGCTGGCGGAGATGACCAACTCCAGCTCATCAATTTGCATGGGATGCGCCAGAGTCTCGAGCAGTTCCCTCGCCAAAGCTTCAGACTCCTCCCGGCTGCATGTACCTTCAACCACGGCCATGAACTCATCGCCGCCCATGCGCGCCAGCGTATCGCTGGAGCGAAGCCGGGCAGTGAGCCGCCGCGCGGTCTGTTGCAGCACCGCATCTCCTACCGGATGGCCATATTGGTCGTTGATCTGTTTAAACCGGTCAAGATCGATCCATAGCACGGCCATCCCCTGGCTAGTCCGGGCAGACCGGCTGATGGCGTTGGCGATGCGATCTCTCGCCAGCCTGCGGTTCGGCAGGCCGGTCAGGCTGTCGTGATAGGCGTGATCCATCAGTTGTGTCTGCAAGCGGTTTCGCTCCAGTACCAGCGCAGCCATGTGGAGGGCCATCTCGAGCATCTCCATATCCGCGGAGGAGGGCTTCCATTGCAATAGCGTGTACACACTGAGCGTTCCGAGCGGGGCAGAGTCGGAGGCAAAAAACGGCGCCGACCACACCGACTGAAGCCCGTTGGCGCGGAGCAACTCACTCCACGGGGTGCGCACCGCCCCCAGGTCCTCCACCAGGTACGGCTGCCCGGAAGTCAGCGCCGTGCTTTCTGGCGCCCCGGCAAAACTTGTGGAGATGGATTTGAGGTGCTGCTTGATCTTGTCATTCAACCTGGAACTGGCCGTCAGCTTCAGCGATCCGGGTGCAAGCGAGTGAACCGCGCAGGTCCAGGTGGACTGAAACTCTGCCACCGTCTCTGTCAGCGCGCTGAAAATGTCGCCGATCGACTCATTGCGAGGCCCGGTTACCTTGCTTTCCGTGGTGCAGGGAGCCGGAGGAAAGGTCTTCTTGCTGACGGCCGAAGGCGACAGCGTGCCCGTCCCAGTCTGGAAATTGGCAATACCAATAGCCGCTACCGCTTCAGTATTGGTGCCAAGCGGTTCGTGAACGAGTGGTCGCAGTCAGGGCCAGCCCACCACTGCGCCGTAGGGCGTGGGGCATATCGCCGACAAGATGGGAAAACTCGCCGCACTGCTCGGCCTGGAAATAAAGCCCGTGTGTCGAAGCCCATCCACCTCTGTGAGGTAGGTGGAGTTTGTGTTTCTTGACCGGCTTGAAGTTCAGGGACCACTCTTCCCCTGCACATCCCGCCCACTATAATTGGGGGAGTTCTGTGCTGTGGCAGACAATGGTCCTCTAACCCGAAAGGGAAATCCCATGAGTTACGCCGACAACCCCACCCGTTCACGTATGCCATGATTGCCTTGGCGTGCGGCTACATTCTTTACCACACCTCCAACGTCCTGCACCATTACCGCATCGGTCAGCACGTAGCGGCATCGCTGGCATTGTTCGCGTCGGTGGCCCTCTTGTTCTGGTAAATCCTGCAACTATTCCCGAGGCGTTGCACATCGGCTACAAAACGGTCAAGGAACACGTTCAGAACGTCATGCACAAGATTTCACGGACCGAACCAAGCCGCTGTGTGGGCAGTGCGCAAAAAACTGGCCTGAACAAAGTCGTAGCCGCGAGCGGCTACCGCTGGGGCGACATGGCCGCCAATTCAACCATTTTCAAG